>NZ_JANMZA010000392.1:0-5423 GCF_031382685.1 Chamaesiphon sp. OTE_8_metabat_110
GGTAAGAACAATTCTTTGGGTGATGCGATCAACTGGGAATGTTTGCTCGATGAGGTAGCACAGCAGGAAGATCTTTATTTTATTACTGGTGATAAAGACTATTGTTCGGCTCTAAACGATGACGACTTTAGTGACTTCCTACTTACTGAGTGGTATAATAGAAAGCAGACAAAAATTTACTTTTATAAGCGGTTGTCTAGTTTCTGTAAAGAACAATTCCCCGAAATAACACTTGCTACAGTTCGCGATAAAGAGTTCTTAATTAGAGATTTAGTCAATAGTCATTCGATCGCCAATACTCAAGCCGCGATCGAGAAATTAAGTTATTATTCAGAATTTTCTGCCGCTCAAGTCAATACGATCGTCGCCGCAGCAATTGCAAATCGTCACGTCGCATGGTCGCTAGAAGACGAGCTAGTCAGCGGTTTTCTATCATCGGTAGTCATCAATAACAAACAGTATTTAGACGCCGCTACTTTAGCCGCGATCGAAGAATTGTTAGGTAATAAATCATCAAATTAGTTCGGAGATCGCGACAGATTCTCAATAGAGTTCAGGCGATCGAAGGGATAAAAAAGCCAGTAGAGCCTAGCAAATGAACCCCCGACACAAACTTAAATCGTTGTCATGCCTAAAATCGTCATTGATAAGGCAGCACTAGCTACATCTCTAATAGTTTTCCACATTGCCCTCAAAATTATTTAACGATCGAGATTAAAAAGCACCCAAATCTAGCAATTGCTGAGTTTTTAAAAACGATAACAGTCGCTGCTTAATCCGATCGACACCACCAGCTACATTCGATTCAATATTGACTGGAATCACCGGATCGTGGAGAGATAGTCGCAATAAAAACCAACCAGATTCACTCTCTGAAGTACAAGAAACGCGAACCCCTTCATAGTTATTAGGCACGATCTTCCAGTCGGTTTGACTTGCTGCGAATGTTTGCATTCGATCGATTACTTCATTTCCATATGCTTGAAAATCTGCGGTAGCGATCTTAATTCGTAACTCCTGACTTTCGGCTGGTTCTTGAAGATTGGCAATCAAATCTGTCAATAATTTACCCGCTAATCTAGATTTTGCCAGTTCGATTAATAGCTTACTGACTAAATATGCACCATCATCGAGAAAGTGATTTTCTTTCATCGCAGCATGTCCAGAAGTCTCGATCGCCACCCACGATGATTTACCCTCATTATTCAGCCGGATCGACTCGTTGATGACATTTTTATAACCCCGCTTAAATCGATGATGAACCCCACCTAAATCCTGTTCGATAAATTGGGTCAAGCCATCAGAAGTAATCGAATCAGTCACAATTGTCGAATGGGGATATTCTTGTAAAACGATCGCACTAATCAAGCCGATTAAGCGATTGCGATTGAGTTCTTTACCACTGCTATCTACCGCCGCCGAGCGATCGACATCCGTATCGAAAATAATGCCAAAATCGGCTTGATGCGCGATTACAGCTTGACAAATTGCCGCCATTGCTGTCGGATCTTCAGGATTGGGAACGTGATTGGGAAAAGTGCCATCAGGCTCTAGAAATTGGCTCCCAGTGGTATCTGCACCTAAAGGTGCCAACACGCGATCGGCATAAAAACCACCCGCACCATTACCCGCATCGACAATAATTTTTAGCCCAGTTAAAGGTCGATCGAAATTAGTCGGATGATTGACACTCGATCGAATTTGCTCGACAAATTGGTTGGCATATACCGACATAAAATCGCGCTGAAAAATCGCCCCTTTCACGGCAGCAACTTCAAAATTATTACTAGCTGCTAACTGTAAAATATCACTAATATCTTGCTTTTCTAAACCACCTCGCGCGGTAAAAAACTTCAACCCATTCCGATTGAATGGTAAATGACTGGCGGTAAGCATAATTGCGCCGTCACACTCAAAGCCAGCCGTAATCGTACTCATAAACATCGCCGGAGTCGAAGCCATCCCAAAATCTTGAGCCTGACTCCCAGCATCGGTAATCCCATCGAGCGTCGCTTCCATCAGTGCTGACCCCGATAAGCGGCTATCGCGCCCTACTGCTAGAATCAGTTTGGCACCGGGCTTATTTAACTTACCTGAGAGCCACATCACGAAGGCTCTGCCGAGGATTTTGGCAACTTCCGGGGTGAGATTGACACGTTCGTCTTTGACGCCCTCCAGGGCGACTCCGCGAATGTCCGAGCCATTTTGTAGCTTGTTCCAGTTAAAATTTTGCTCGATTGCCATGTGGAGTAAGTGTTAAGGATTAGGCTGGAGGTTTTCGGTGTTGAGAGGGACGGTGAAATTGGGCTGATTTGAGCGATCGTGTAACCCTCTGGTTGCCTAATAACTATAGCCAAAATACTCTAAAATAAGTGGATAGATCCGTGTATTTTGTAATATCTTTTAGTGTTAGCACCAACTACTCGCAAGAATTTGTGGTTTGAGAGATCGATGGCAATTATTGCCTCGATCGGCTTGGTAGTATCGATATTCGACCTAACTTATATTCCTTGTCGCGATTTTTACTTCCGCAATTTACCAATCGTCGTGCAAACATACGATCGCTTTAAAGGGATCGAACCCAATCGGGAAACCGAACGTTATCTCAATGCGGTCGAACAACTCAAACTCACAGTCAAGCAAGCTGGATTAGCCTCTGCACCGACTCAAAGCTGGCTCCAAGAATTGGATACTTTGAGCGTGAGTATGATTCAAAATAATCCGTTTCAAGTAGCTGGTAAAACTGGAAATTTAGAGAAAATCAAAAACGACGTTCGCGATCGCGTCCAAAATCAATCAGCAAAAGGTGCTTTCGCTACCTTCTGGAGCCAAGCTTATCTGACTAAAGCAGGCTGGGATAAAGAAATTCAATTTTACGATCGCCAAATTAAGCCATTACTCGTTACCAACTATTATCGGCGATTGAATGAATCAGGTAACTATGTCGATGACTTTTGGCAGATCGATATTATTTTTATCGGTATCTTTGCTGGCGAACTACTCGGGCGAATTTTCTTTATCCGCCGTCACAATCGCCAACTTAGTTGGCAACAGGTAGTTATCCGCCGCTGGTACGATCTGATTTTGATCTTACCTTTCGCTCAATTTCTACGAATTATTCCAGTTATCATTCGATTACAGCAAGCAAGGCTAATTAATCTCAGTCTAATTAAGTCAGAACTCAATCATTTATTTGTCGGACAAATCGCTAATGAACTAACCGAGACAGTAGTAATGGAAGTATTGCAACAAACCCAAGGAGCAATTCGAGATGGTCAGATAACTAGAGTGGTTCGCCACTATCTTAATACACCACATATCGATCTAAATAACATTAATGAGATTGAAGTTTTGATCGAGCTAATGTTAGAAATAGTTGTCTACCGGGTCATTCCCAAAATCCAACCAGATTTAGAAGCAATTTTGCGGCACCTATTTCAAAAAGCCTTGTCAGAATCTCCTGCTTATCGCAACCTCAAACTACTCCCAGGGATCGGCGAATTACCCGCCCAAGCGATCGATCGGGTCGTCAAAGAAATCTCAGCATCCATCTATACCGCCCTCACCAAGATCCTAGAAGATCCCAATAGCGCCAAACTCAGCCGACGGCTGACAGAAAATATGACTAAATCGCTCGGTGATGAAATGCAAAGAGGACAAACAATTATCAAAATTGAATCGCTCCTCTACGATCTCATCGAAGAAATCCGAGTCACATATAGTAATAAATAAATCTAGCACTTTTAAAAATTAAGGTTAAGTAACACTTACATCGATCGGCTATTAATTATTAATTATCATCATGCCAATTGCAATCGGCTGTGCTGTATGGTCTTATCCAGGTTGGATGGGTGAAGTTTATCCACCCAAAACACCATCACAAGAATTTTTGCGCGTTTATAGCCGTCACTTCGCCGCTGTCGAAGGCAACACCACTTTTTATGCTACTCCCGATCGAGCGACAATCGAGCGCTGGCTCGCGCAAACTCCACCAGGATTCAAATTTTGCCTCAAGTTTCCGCGTGCGATTACGCACAATGGATTACTCGAACCTTACCTACTCCAGGCGCAAGCATTTATTACTCAGATGCAGGAATTAGGTGACAGATTGGGGGTAATGTTTATTCAATTACCACCGAATTATTCTCCAAGTTTAGGATTTGCCGATCTCAGTAATTTTCTCGCCCAGCTACCGCGTCAGGATGTCTCGCTCGCGCTCGAAGTTCGGCATCTAGATTGGTTTAAATCGCCCCACCAAGAACGCTTGAACGAGTTATTAACTAGATTGGGTGTCGGTCGCGTTATCCTTGATTCTAGACCGATTTATGAGGCGGCTAAAAGTGGGGAAGCGATCGTCGAATGCAAAAAACCCCGCGTACCGCTCGCGCTGAGTTTGACAGCCCCTTTTACATTGATTCGGTATATTTCTCATCCCGTGCGCTCGGCAAATCACATCTGGTTAGAGGGGTGGACAAATCAGATTCAGACATGGCTAGAACGAGACACACAAGTGTACATCTTCGTCCATTGCCCGATCGAGGCTCGATCGCCAATTAATGCGCGGTATTTACACGATCTTTTTACTCGATCGGGTATTGCGATCGCGCCATTACCACCACCATTTAGCGATGATTTGCCAGTGCAATTAAACTTGTTCTAATCGATTTGCCATTGGAGTAGAATAAACGAGCGAACTACAGTAAATTTGTCCACAACGAACAGTTATGGGCTACCCTCATTTGGTAGGTTATTGATGATTACTAGTTAATTAGCAACCATGCTCAAAAGATATCTAGCCAGTCTATTCGATCCTGAATTTATATCTACGGGATTAAAGACAGCTTTGGTGGTTGGTTCGTTACTATTCATTATCAATCATGGGATAGCACTATCGCGCGGCGAAATGACTAGCGATCGATGGATTTCGGTAGCGATTACTTACTTGATGCCTTACTTGGTAAATGTCTACGGACAATTTAGCTACCGCCGTAAGTTTGCACTGCGGAAAAATAGCGAAATTACATCGAGTCGATCGTAATCTAAGAAACGATCGACAAGCGATCTTTGAAAGATTAATTTCTTGTTTTAACCGCAGAGGCGCTGCGCCTCTGCGGTTTAATTTTCCTAAATCCATATCAACCATATTGCCTACTCCCTTCCCTATGGCACAATTATAATAGAGTGCCAACATCACGCATCCCATGACAGCCAATCTTCCCCCCCAGTACGACGCAAAGACAACCGAAGCCAAATGGCAGCAGATTTGGGAAACAAACCAAACCTACAAAGTCGATCCAGCTAGAGGTGGGAAACCCTTCTGCATCGTCATTCCGCCGCCAAACGTGACGGGAAGTTTGCACTTGGGACATGCGTTTGAACAATCGCTGATCGATGCACTGATTCGGTATCATCGGATGTGCGGG
>NZ_JANMZA010000408.1:0-7589 GCF_031382685.1 Chamaesiphon sp. OTE_8_metabat_110
CCCAACCACTGACCTAATAACATACGCAACTCCAACCGAGCCTCAAACAGCTAAGACTTTCTCTTATCTTAACCCTCGATCGCGCATACTACATACGTCTAAGTTAACCAAAGCGCCCGGAAACGTAATCATTAGTCCGGCTATCGACTGGGAATGAGAAAATTTGCTTGGTTTCACCAAATTCGACCATTCGCCCGATCCGACTTTCATCGGTGCTAAAGAAGGCGGTATAATCAGAAATCCGTGCGGCTTGCTGCATGTTGTGAGTGACGATCGCGATCGTCAGATCGTTACGCAAACTGTGCATCAGATCTTCAATTTTCATCGTGGCGATCGGATCTAGTGCCGAACAAGGTTCGTCCATTAATAACACCTTGGGTTTGACAGCTAGCGCACGCGCGATACACAATCTTTGCTGTTGTCCGCCAGATAAGCCTAATGCCGATTTGTGCAGTTTATCTTTAACTTCATTCCACAGCGCGGCATCTTGCAAAGCAGATTCAACAATGTTGTCGAGTTCTGCTCTTTGAACTTTTTCACCACCAATCTCGACCCCATAAGAAACGTTCTTGTAAATACTCATTGGGAACGGATTTGGTTTTTGAAAGACCATCCCCACCTGTCTTCTGAGTTGATTGAGGTTCACTTGAGGGTGATAAATATCTTGCCCGTACAAGTTAACTTCTCCCTCAGTTTTGACTTTACCTTCGAGTTCGCCAATTCGATTGAGTGCTTTGATAAAAGTAGATTTACCACAACCTGAAGGTCCGATAATCGCAGTCACATGATTTTGAAAAATGCTCATGTTGACACTTTCTAGCGCTCTAACGGAGCCATAAAAAAAACTGAGATTGTTAATTTGAATAGCAGTCTCTAGTTCTTGACTAGAGTGATGAATTTCACGCATGATTGTTTATATAAAAATTAATAAATAGGTCAATGCTAACTACTGGACAAATTATCTTCTTTTACTCGTCAGTAATCGAGCGGGTAAGTTAATCACTAAAACTACACCAAGTAAAAATAAAGATGCCGTCCAAACTAGCTGATTTTTAACTGGATCTGGGTCGTTATATAAATTAAAAATTAATATCGGTAGTGAAGCCGTTGGGCTAAAAAGATTATCTGCCCAATCTTGAGCAAAGAGCGCAGTGAATAGTAATGGGGCTGTCTCCCCAATCCCACGAGCAACTGCTAGCAATACGCCAGTAGTTATCGCTGGCAAAGCATTTGGTAAAACAATCCGGGTAATGGTTTGAAACTTGCTGCCACCCAATCCAGATGAAGCCATCCGAAAATTATTCGGGACTAGCTTAAGTACTTCTTCGGTTGTTAGGGCAATAATTGGTAGCATGAGAATGCCTAAGCTTACACCACCCGCGATCGCACTGTAGCTAAAATCAAACAACTTTTTACTAACTAATACAACAGCGCTGTATGTAAAAATCCCTACCACGATCGACGGTACTCCCGTCAGTACGGTGGTTAAAAATTTAACAGTGCGATTGATTTTACTCGTTGGCTCGTATTCTGCGAGATAGATACCAGTAGCAATTCCGATGGGAATACTCAACATAGAGCCGATCGTGACCATCGTCAATGTACCGACCACGGCGTTGGCAAACCCATCATCGATAATTGGCTTGGTAAACATGACAACTGTCAGACCGGGCAAGCCTTTGGAGATGATATTCCATAAGACTGAGATCAGCGGCAACATGCCGACGATCGTTAATCCAATGGCTAAGGCGGTCATCCCACGATCGACTAAATTCCGCAGTGGGGATATAGGAGTAGTTATCTTAGCAGCTACTTGTTTCATATTATGATTTTTCTTGGCGCTCTACTAATCGAACTAAAGCGAGCGCACCGATATTTACCAGCAGCGTAATTGTAAACAAGATCAGCACTAGATAAGTAAGTGCGCCAATGTGGACTTCTTCTTGTGCTTCTGCGAATGTATTGGCTAAGATCGCCGGAATCGAGTAAGCAGGAGAAAATACCGAAGGACTAATGTTTTCGGCATTACCAATTACCATTGTTACCGCCATCGTTTCACCGAGTGCGCGCCCCAACGCTAACATCACCCCACCAACGATTCCTGAAAAAGCCTTTGGTAGCACTACGCGAAAGATCGTTTCCCAACGAGTAGCGCCTAAAGCCATTGAGCCAGTTCTCAGATAACCGGGCACTACCAATAACACTTCCCGACTTACCGCAGCGAGGGTCGGTAAAATCATAATGCCGAGCAATATTCCGGCTGTCAACAGTCCAGAGCCTGATGGCTCTGTACTAAATAGAGGTACCACGGTGCCAAATTTAGCGAACAGGAACTGTTGTACAGGCAGAATTAGGGGTATAAATGTGTAGAATCCCCACAATCCAAAAATAACGCTAGGTATTGCTGCGAGTAACTCGATGGTGAAGGCGATAATCGATCGCAACCAATGGGGTAATAATTCCTCACTGGTAACAATCGCTACCGCCAAGCCTACCGGGATGGCAAACAGCAAGGAAATCAAGCCGCTACCAAGCGTGCCATAAATCAGTGGTAAAGCACCAAACTGTAAATCTGGTACATTCCATTCCCGACTCACCAAAAATCCGAGTCCAAACTGTTTCAGAGCAGGCATAGCTTGCTCCGTAATAACCCAGCCCATCAATAACAGGATGGCAACCGAAACCCCGCTAGCTGCATACATTAGATAGCGAAATAATCGATCGGCTCGATCGATTTTGGGGTGAAGATCGCGCCTACCTAAGTTACTTTCGGTAGGCGTAGATATAGACAAATTGTGAGGAGGCATGATTTGATTTAGGTTATTTCACGCCAGTTTCAACAGCTTCGATCGCCCGCTGGGCAACACCGCTAGGAATCGAAGTGAAGTTGAGATCGTCATTAAACTGCTGACCGCTGGTGAGCATCCACTTGACCATTGTTTTAATTGCAGCAGCCTTAGCAGGACTTTTTTGAGCTTTGGGAATTAACAACCAAGTCAAGCCTACAATCGGATAACCTTGCTTGGAATTGACATCAAATGCCCGGAAGTTTGCTGGAAACTGGACATCAGCTAGAGCTAGATTGGCAGATTTTAGGTTTGGAGCTACATATTGTTTGCTACCATTTTGGACTGATGCAGAGCTGAGTCCGTTTTTGAGTGCGAATTCATATTCCACAAAACCAATCCCCCCGGGAGTTTGCTTGATCAAACTTGCTACACCAGGATTACCTTTACCTTTCAAGAAGCCAGATGACCATTTTGGCTCTTTACTGGCTCCAACTGCGGATTTGAATTCTGGGCTAACCGCACTCATGTGATTGGTGAAAATGAAGGCAGTACCGCTACCATCAGCTCTGACAATAGGTTTAATTGCACTGCTAGGTAATGTAGCACTCTTGTTATCTTTGACGATTTGAGGATCGTTCCAGGTAGTAATTTTACCTGTAAAAATGCCACTCAAAACTGCATTAGAAAGCTTGAGACCCTTAACACCAGGTAGGTTATAAGCAACAGATACCGCACCACCAGCCGTCGGGATTAATAACACGCCACCTTTGACTTTTGCCATTTCTGCATCGGTCATCGCTGCATCACTAGCACCGAAATCTACTGTTCCAGAGATCGTCTGCTTGACGCCACCACCACTACCGATACTTTGATAGTTAACCTTTATATCTGGGTGAGATTTGCGCATTTCCCGGATATATCTCTCATATAGAGGCTGGGGGAAAGTTGCACCAGCACCGCTGAGGGTTACTTGAGCTAGTGCTGCTAATTGAGTACCCAAAACGACTACCGATACTGTGGCGATAGTAGTGAGCCGACCAAAATTATTGAATAACATGAAGTGTAGTTGTCAAGTTTGCTGAGGACACATTGCTGTCAAAATCATAAATCTTAGCAATATTTATCACTGATATTGCTAACTTTTTGACGTCAGAAGCATCTTAGCGCAACCCTACCACCATATTGATTATAGTTAGGTTAACAATTGGTTAATCTTTCTTTAATACTTGATTAAGCAAAACCCGATCTGCTGGAAGTTGAGTCTCTATGTCCAGATGTGCAAAGCTTTAGCTAGGCTGGTACCCAGACAGATACAGATCCACCATTGCAGCAAAACTCGCCCCAGCCATCGGCATTAGTGGTAATTGCCGTAGTAATATGTTGGGTTAGATCGACATAGGTGGTACTAGGCTTCCCCACATCCATCCATTTTGTCCCGGCGTCACCATTACCCATGATTACCGCCATACTGTGGGGATGTGCTGGATCGCCCAGCCGCGTCCAGCCTACCGTATTGGGATGGTCGAAATAGTCGTGCTGGATACCATAAGCATAGTCGCGGCGAGCCTGGAGGAGTAGATCGAGTATTTTTTGATGGGATGGTAATACAATGTCATAGTCATGGCCATCTCTACCTTTGTCGCGATAACTCGCACCATAATAATCGCCATAAAATACGCAGGGATAACCAGCTTCGCGCAGTAAAATTAGGGCATAAGCAAGGGGCTTAAACCAAGCTTCAACTACCGATTCTAACGATTGCAGCGGTTGTGAATCGTGATTTTCGACGAAGGTAACTGCGAGTGTGGGTTGATGCTGAACTAGCGATCCATCGAATATTTGCCGCAGATCGTAGCCCTGTCCGCGCACGCCAGCATTATAAAAATTGTTGTGTAGTGGCGCATCAACTAGATGAATCTTTCCTTCGGTTTCAGCTATAAAATAGTTGAGTGCATCGAGTTCATAAGACCAATATTCACCAACTGTAAATAGATCTTTTTTGGTGTAGCTATTCAGGTTTTTTAGCCAGTCATAAAAAAACTTAGGTTCGATATGTTTGACAGCATCCAGCCGTAAACCATCGATTTTAGTGGTATCGAGATACCACTCGCCCCAGTATTTTAGCTCGCCCAATACTTCAGGACTATCCATATCCAGATCGCAACCCATCAGATAATCAAAGTTGCCTTTTTCAATATCGACATTGCGATCGAATGTCTTATCTTTAATTAGATAAACAGCTTTTTGCTGCTGATTATGCACGTTGTAATCGATCGCATCAAAATGCCACCAATGCCATTCCATCGTGGAATATTTACCCTGGCGTCCGGGAAAGGTAAAATGCGTCCAGCCTTCAATTTGTTGTAAGGAATCGATCGGTTGAAAGCGATGATTAGGATCGAGGGGAGTCGCTGCAAATTCTTCCACCGCATCGGCACCTAGACGGTGATTTAAGACGATATCGCCATAGATTTGGATGCCTACCTTATGAGCGGACTCGATCGCTTGTAGATACTCATCCTTGGTGCCATATTTAGTCGGTATCGAGCCTTTTTGGTCGAACTCGCCCAGATCGAATAAATCGTAGACAGCATAACCGACATCATTACTACCATTACTGCCTTTATAGGCAGGCGGCAACCATAGAGCCGTAAACCCCGCTTTCGCTAGCTCTTGGGCATTCAGCGATAATTGATTCCAGAGGCTACCTTTAGCTGGTAAATACCAATGGAAGTATTGCATCATCACCCCATTAATTTCTGACACAATTCAGATCCTAACTGTAGGTTACTGAAGCATTCATATCAGAAAAACTTTACACTGTCAATTGCTATAATCAACTCCGCCACCGCATCCGCCGCCCAATTGCCCTCGCAACTGCGCCCACTATTCAAAATCAGCCGCAAGCTATACCGATCTGGTGCGCCTGCTACCTGCATCCAGACTAGTTCGCTCTCAACTTCACAAGCGATACTTTCTTCATCCATTAATTCTGCGGCGATCGATCGGACATTAGCTACCAATTGCCCAAGCAACCGACAAAAATCCGCTAGCTCCTCAGCCGTCAGTTCAAATGCCCAATCATCGCCACCTACCAATCCCTGATATTTACCTGCGGGATTCCAACCAATTCGCCACCCAGTACCAGATTTGAGAATTTTCTGCATAGGTAATTAAGTGAGGCAATTCGTCAATTGCCTCTACTCATCGATCTAGTCGCCCAGAATTTCTGGTTGAGTTAGCTCGTCGGACATTTCGATAATCGCCCGCATCACGGGTTTGATTGTCGGATCGTCGATATTATCCGATTCGTAGCGATGGCGTTTTTTTGCTCGATTGGCTACTTGAACGGTAATTTTGTAACGGTTAGAAGCTGCACCGATTAGTTCTTCGGCTCGATAAGCGATCTGGATCGAGTCAAAGTGGGCTTGTGCGCGACGCTGAATCATAATTACTCCTAATACAGTAGCAGTCCTATTCTAGTGTACCCGATGGATCGATCGGGTGGATGGTAAAAGGTAAAGGGTAAAGGGTAAAGGGTAAGAGGTTATGGGTGAAAAGCGCGCGTCGCTAAAGCCCAAAGCCTAAAGCCCAAAGCCTAAACCAAAGCCTGACTTTCGCAGGAAATTAATCGCCTCTGACAATCGCGGCGGCTACCGCTCGGAACTTATATGGGTCGCCTTCGGGATGGGGTTGCTCTTGACGTTTGCGAGCGTAGAGCTTGGCTAGAGTGGCTTGCCAGTCAATGGCAATCTCTGGTAGCATCGGTTGTTGAGTCAATATATCGTTAATAGCGGATTGAATCTCTTTTTGTGCTAACCAAATGCGAGCGATGACGGCGAGATTGTCGTCGGTATCTACCAATCGATCGAAATGTGCCAAGATTTGCCGGACGACCTCTGGAGCAGCGATAATACTAGCGATCGCGAGTTCTTGCAATCCAGTAATTGCGGCATATCTGACTACCCACTCATGGTCTTGCGAGACAGTTATAAGTACTTCGATAACTCGCGTCTGTGCTGATGCAAGCTGTTCGCTCGGCAACTCATCCCAATGAATCGTCCCCAAGCCGCGAGCCGCCGCTCGTCTGACGCTCAATGCGAAGTCATTGCTAGCGGCATCCAGTAATAGCTCCAATCCTTGCGGGTCGCCAATACCAGCTAATGCTCTGAGTCCCCACGCTCTAGCTCCATAATTATAACCATCCAATAACTCCAGCAACGGTTTTACCGCTGGTTTACCGATCGCGATCAGCCCTTCTACCGCTGCTACTGCTGCCCCAGGATTGTTGTAACCCAATACGGTGATGAGATTTGGAATCGCTGCTGCTAAGCGTGCCCGCGCTAAATTTTCGACAGCTTCGACCATCTTAGCCGCTGAATCTGCCTCGGCGATCGCACTAAGTAAGATTTTGAGTGAGTCAGGATCTGTCATCATTGTTTTGTTTGTATGGGTAGCAGTCAAAACCCAACATCGAGCCAGTGGGCGGATCGATCGTTCTTCGCGAGTGCGGCTGAGTCCAAAACTTTCCTCACTCTCTCAATTTTACCGCGACAACTCACCAAAAAATTGCCAAAAAAATACCCCGAAGTTATTTACCATTGCCAACGACATCGCTCGGCAGTTGCAGATAACTTCGGGTGATGGAGACGAGACTAGCTCAAGGAGTTAATCGCATAATCCAAGTAAGAATTAGCCTCGACAGCCGCATCACCAGACAAACCGTGGTTGGACTTGATGTACTTGAGCGCTTCGATGTACCAGCTTGGCGACAAGTCAAAAGTCTTGTTGATTTCCGCC
>NZ_JANMZA010000446.1:0-18329 GCF_031382685.1 Chamaesiphon sp. OTE_8_metabat_110
CAGATACTGGCAACCCGCGTCTTGCTAGTACATAAGCCAGCCCTGACATCCCAATCCCCCCAATCCCGATAAAATGAATCGGACGACCGCCAAAATCAATAGAACTACCCATAATATTTTCTCACCAGCCAGATAGAGCGACCCTTACCAACAGGCGTTATCATAGCAATAATTGTTTGTTTTCGATCTAAATTTTTTGGTGTAGTCATACAACATGAGTATCGATTTGGATCTAAAGCCAAATTCGCTAAATCTCCTTTGATGAGAGTACCCTACAAGGCTAGCAGCTAAATTCCAGCAAGCTTTGACCACTCGATCGAGCTAGCCGATCGTCAAGATCGTCGCTTTTAATGGAATAACTATACCAAATTTCATCAAATAGTCCAGATCTTTAGATAAAGTTACATTCTATTAGTACCAAAAAGCTAGACTTCGGCTGTGAATATTGGCGATCGCCACTTCGTTCCAGTCGCGCTGGTCGATAGTAAAATAGATATATGAGCGAGAAAGAAAAATCAGATAGTATCAAAATTGTTGCCGACAATCGGCAAGCTCGGTTTCTGTACGAAATCCTCGAAACTTACGAAGCGGGGATCGAGTTATTAGGGACAGAGGTAAAATCGATTCGCGCAGGCAAAGCCAATCTGCGCGATGGTTATGGCTTATTGAGACAGGGACAGATCTGGCTGCTCAATGCCCATATTTCACCGCACAATAGCACCAGCGCCTATTTTAACCACGAACCAACGCGCACCCGCCGAATGCTAATGCACAAAGCAGAAATCCGCAAGCTAATCGGCAAAGTCGAGCAGCAGGGGTTGACTTTGGTGCCGTTGAAGATGTATCTCAAGCGCGGGAAGGTCAAAATTACGATCGCGCTAGTACGCGGTAAGAAGCTTCACGACAAGCGCGACGACCTCAAGAAGCGAGACGATAAACGCGATATGGATCGCGCGATGAAACGCGGTTAATTTAAATGCGCGGTAGGGGTAATTCATGAACCCCTACCACGCATTGTTACGCGACTTGCTACTGGCTGGCAGATTTCTAGCGACTCACGACCGGATCGAGCCACTCTAATATTTCGCGTTTGAGTTGGTGTAAATCGCGATGAACTTCTTGCTTGAACCATTGCCCGATCGCATCGAAAGGGGTGAAAAATTGGGGATTGAGTTGTACTTGAAAATCTTGACCCAAGGGCGTCAGATGACTGCCATTAATCTTCAGCATCGACACCTGTCCGGGAAAAATCTGCTTGAGAGTTTGACCGAGCGTGTATGACTGATCGATCGTATCATTACTAAACTTGACGATTAGATTGCGGGGAACATCATAATATCCCGAAATTAATTCTAAAGTTTCTTGAGGATTGGGTGTAAATTCCACATTGAATTCCTGCGGCATCTGACCCATTAAGGGGACGGCATCACGAGCCGAGAAATTATTAAATGAAATCAAAATATTGCCAGTACGCTTGACATCGTACAAGCTACCGATCAGTAGATGGAGCTTGCAGCCCATACTATGTCCGACCCCATAGACAGGTAAAGAACTAGTTGGTAAATAACGGCGATCTTGTAATAAATCTAAGGTATCTTCAAATCGATTGTAGACATCACAGGCGATCGCCCGATGATCGAAAGTATTGATAAATGGGGTCGCGATCGTCGCGTAGCCCTGTTTGCCCAAATCTTCTAATAATAAGCGATAGGTGAGATGGGGCGCGGCGGCGACAAATGCACCGCCTAAAAAGTGAATGACCGCACGCGGCTGACGTGGAATATAGACCCAATTACCCGAAATTTCTTGCCAATCCATTGCAGTTATTCAGTAAGGCGGTTTGTAATTGTAAGTAGTTGCTAAGTAGTCGCCCAGCGATCTAAAAGTAGCCAAAAAAGCTATCGTAGTCAAGATCGCTATCTTCACCAGTGAAGGGATTTTGATTCTCGCTATTTGCAGCGCGACTGGCAAATTCATTAGGGGTACGTTCGTTACTCCATCCCCACCAAGGTGTCCCACATTGGCACAGATAAAACTCTTGCCATTTGCGGCGGCGATTTTCGATAAATACTGGCGAACGCCGATCGATCCAAGCAGCAGTGGCAGCCGTAGAGCTATCATGACAACTAGGACAGCGAAATCCGACGCCATGAGTCGATTTTTCTCTCCAATCCGGTGGTGTTGGGCTAAAAGCTTCCATGTATTTAACGATATCGGGCGATACTCACTCATTAACTATAATAAGTAGTTTAACGAGGATCTGCCGAACCTAGTTAAGTTGGTAGGATCGATAAAGGTAAATAAATAGCTAATTTTAGAATTAATAATTAAATTACGATGACGATGATTACGACGATCGCTGAGGCTCCCGATTTAACTGCTGACGACTATATCGTTGTCGGTGTGGCTACTTGTTTCTTCCGTGATGATGATGGCGTTCACCAAGTCAAAGTAATCGAACCCATCCCTTCTTCGGCTTTGGAAGCTCTGATTAAAGGGATTCCGACTTCTTATGAAATTGCCGCAGCCACCACCCTCGGCGCACTCATCGCCGACGAGTTACCCCAAATCCCCGCAAGTTTCCCTACTGATTGTCAACTCGGTAGTGAGTTTGCCTACCGTTGTATTGCCTCAGCGCGTACCTACAAACGCCGCACCGAAGCCCAAGTCCATATCCCTCAAGGCGAGACTTATAGCAGTTTCAACTATTCTACCGAGCGCAAGCGGATTCTCAATGCCGATCGCGTCGTCACCAAGGACGATAATGTCAAGCAACATGCCTATACCCACCAGAAGCTCTAATTTTAATTAGAGCCGTTCGGGTTGCTCTTGGTAGGGTGTGTTATCCCGTTGGCGTAGCGTCTCCGAAGGAGAAGGGTAACGCACCAGAGTTGTTAGCTGTAGGTTGGGTAGAAGCTCTCGAAACCCAACACACTTACAGGCTATGTAGGGTGTGTTATCCCAAAGGGTAACGCACCAGCTCAGAAATTATAGGTAGGCTATTAAATAGTCAGAACATTTTTGGTGCGTTACCCTCCGGGATAACACACCCTACAACATTGGACAGTAAACGCAATCGACTAAAACTGGCGGCGGGAGAAAATCACCGTCGCAATTAGTAGTAAAGCGATCGTGTAAATTATGGCATACCCCGCATTGAGCAAGAGGACATCTGGCTGAGGAATAACTCCATACACCGCATCATTCTTGAGATCCAGTCGCGATAGATCTGGTAGAACCAGATATAAATTGTCAGTTAACTTTTGGAAACCAGGATTTTTGGTAATTCCAGCTAATCTAACCATACCCTCACTCAGATGTCCGACCAAGTAAAGTGAAAAAGTCAATAAAATCGCTAGAATCGAACTGGTGAACACGCCGAATAACAAAGCAGCAGCAGCAATCAGGCATAATTCCAAAAATAGAAATACTGCCGTCAGGAGCATTGCCCCCAATGGATAACTAATGTTCGCTAGGCTCAGTACCGATAGATAAATAAAGGTAATCCCAGCAACTAAAATTGCTAATACCGCAGATAAGCCTAAATGCTTGCCCAGTATAAATTCGATACTACTAATTGGTTTAGTAACTAGTGTAAATACCGTTCGTTTTTCGATTTCTTTATTAATTAGATTCGTCCCGATGAAGATCGCGACGAGTACTCCGAGCAAATTCGCACTAGCCACACCAAAATCAGTCAGAATTTTATCTTGTGCAGCACCCGCCAGTGATGGCAGTAGCTGCCAAGCAGACAGCATTATCAGCGCATAAAACCCGATCGTCAAAAAGATCCGATCGCGCAGCACTTCGCGAAATACGTTGCTAGCTACCGCCCAAATCCTAATTAAACTCATTGTCTTAGTTACTATCTCAGCTAGTTGACTGCAACTCATAATAATAGATCCGTTCGCAATTTAGCGATCGAATCCCAACAGTTGTAGCTAATCAACGGCTCTCCTGCTATTTTGGGGAAATAGCGTACTCAAACATCAATCGTTGGCGTAGCCTACCGAAGGTACTCGTGCCATCAAAACCCCGTTCCTCTTTCCCCTTTCCCCCTTCCCCCTTCCCCCTTCCCCTCGCAGCTATTTAATTTATGACTACTAAATATTACTCTCTCACCCGTGGTGAGGAAAATACATTCTAAATAATTCCAACAGAATATCCGTTTGAAGTGTAAGATGTAAAAGCAATTTGCCATCTTCACAACTCCGTAGGCTATGAATGCTGATTTTTCATCTACCTTATCAATACTGAACGCTCAGGGAAAAGCAGACCCCACACCCGGTACACCCTCGGATCAATCCAAATTGCAAATTCGACTGAAGAATGAAGATGGCGTAGTAAAATTGATTTTACCAACAGATGCAGAGACGCCAGCTTCTGCTAGTTGGAATGATTTGTGGGAACAACTTCAGCAACGACTTCAAGCTGGAAAAAGATTCTGGCAACCATTGACTGTAGTACATTTGATTGCTAACGATCGACTTTTAGATGCGCGTCAGTTGCAAGGAATTGCCGATGCCCTCGCCGATGTCTCTTTACAACTGCAACTAGTCGCCACTAGCCGTCGGCAAACTGCGGTAGCAGCGGCGACAGCAGGCTATTGTGTGACACAGCAATCGGCGATCGCGCCCCTACTCCCCAATGCACCCGCAGCACCCAGTCCGCAGATCGTCGAACCTCTCTACCTGCAAATGACAGTGCGATCGGGGATGGACATTCGCCATGAAGGGACGGTGATAATTATGGGCGATGTCAATCCCGGCGGTGAAATTTTTGCAGCAGGCGATATTATTGTCTGGGGTAGATTGCGCGGTATCGCCCACGCTGGTTATCCCAACAATCCCCAATGTCTGATTATGGCATTGCAAATGGAACCAACCCAACTCCGCATCGCCGATCGAGTTGCCCGCGCACCAGAGACACCACCCCCACAATTCGAGCCGGAAGTTGCCTATATTACCCCGCAAGGCATTCGGATCGCCCGCGCGAGCGATATCAAAACGACGCCCTATCTGCGCGAATTAGCGTTACCAGGATCTCACCAGCGAACTGAATAATCGTGTTCCTAAGTTGCTAAAATTGATAAATTCACAGCTTGCACCAGTACATAAGAATTAATAAAATAGCCTCTAAACTTACTCCTAAGTACTAAAACTATCCACTATTCACTATTCACTATTCACTACAACACTAGGAACTATGTTTTGATGCAAGATGTGAGTAAATTGATAAATACCCCCGATCTTCACCCATAATCAGTCTTTTATAATTAATAATAACTAATTTACAGATAATTCATGACTCGCATTATTGTAATTACTTCCGGTAAAGGCGGAGTGGGCAAAACCACTGTCACAGCCAACCTGGGCATGACTCTTGCCAAAATGGGGTATCGAGTTGCCCTGGTCGATGGCGATTTTGGGCTGCGAAATCTCGATTTATTGTTGGGATTGGAAAATCGCGTCGTGTACACCGCCGTCGAAGTCCTCGCAGGTGAATGTCGGCTCGATCAAGCTTTAGTCCGCGATAAACGTCAGCCGGGATTGGTATTGCTCCCAGCCACTCAAAATCGTAAAGCGGAGATGATTACCCCCAATCACATGAAATGGATGATCGGCGAACTCGCACCCCAATTTGATTTTGTGTTGATCGATAGTCCCGCAGGCATCGAAATGGGCTTCAAAAATGCGATCGCGGCGGCACAAGAAGCCCTAATTGTCACTACTCCCGAGATCTCTGCCGTCCGCGATGCCGATCGCGTCATCGGGTTACTTGAAGCTAGTAATATCAGTCCAGCGCGATTGATTGTCAATCGCTTGCGTCCGGCAATGGTGGAAGCTAGTGAAATGATGTCTGTCGAAGATGTCAGCGAAATTCTTGCCGTGCAACTGATTGGGGTAGTACCTGAAGACGAACGCGTGATTACTTCGACAAACCGAGGCGAACCATTAGTATTAGAAGCCAATACTACCTCCCGTGCCGCTCAAGCTTTTGATAATATCGCCCATCGACTGATTGGTGAAAAAACTCCCTACATGGATCTAGCTGTCGATCGGGATAATTTATTGACTCGACTGCGTAAAATCTTCACCAAATAGTAATCTAGCCAAAAGATCCTCGTTCGCTGGCACTCTCATGTAAATTTAGCTACATTAATTGCCGTTTTGGATGGCAAAAATGTCATCCAACTCGATCGAAAATACCAGTCAGATCGCACCAGAAATTTTCAGCTAGATCTTTTGTTGAAGGAGCAGCCGCATCTTGCTATAGTATTGGTATTTAGCTGGTAGTACTCCAACTTAAAAATACCGATCCCATATCGCTCGAATCGAGTCGATCGTCACTAAATATCTCAAGGCTGGGTCGGGAATTTTTTCATTAACTAATTGTCACCATGCTTTACCCCTCGACGACTTCATCATTTAGGTGCTAATTCCTTCTATCGACCGCAATACCATGACTATGATTAATGAATTTCTGGAGATGTTATTTCCCCGCGTCGCACATGAGCCGAGTCGGGATAGCGTCAAGCGACGGTTGCAATTAGTAATCGCCCACGATCGCACCGATCTGAGTCCGCAAATGGTCGAGATGATGCGTCAAGAAATTCTGGAAGTCGTATCGCGTTATGTCGAAATCGATACTCAAGGATTAGATTTTTCACTAGAGAGCAATCAACGCGTTACCGCTCTAATTGCCAATTTACCCATTCGCAGAGTCAAAGAGGATAGTGATGCCTCCCCCATGGGTTGGTCTGGTGACGAGCCAGCGAGTTAGGAGGGAGTTGGGAGTTGGGAGTTGGGGGAGGAGAGATTGAGGGTAGATGTATTTACATTGGTACTTTTTTAAAACCTATCGGTGTCAAATAATTTAGCTGCTAAAGCAGCGATCTCCGCAGGAGAACACCGCAGTTCCCATCTTTAGTTTATCCCCCATCTCCCATCTCCCACCTCCCAACTCCCTCCCATCTCCCACCTCCCATCTCCCACCTCTTTATGAAATCTTGAATCACTCCAATTTTACTTTCGATTGCATCGGTAAATGCAGTCACACTCACGCTCGTGCGGGTGTTTTTCATACTCCACACGGCATTGTCGAAACGCCGAGATTTATGCCCGTTGGTACCACAGCAGCCGTAAAAACGCTGACATCAGCGCACATAGAAGATACTCAAGCTCAGATGGTATTAGCAAATACCTATCATCTGCATTTACGTCCCGGCGAAGACATCATTAAAGAAGCAGGTGGACTGCATAAATTCATGAACTGGAAAGGGCCGATGCTGACTGACTCAGGCGGTTTCCAGGTATTCAGTCTCAGCAAAATGCGGAAAATTACCGAAGAAGGTGTAACTTTTAAATCGCCCCTGGATGGACGCACGATTTTTATTTCGCCTGAAAAATCAATCGAGATTCAAAATGCCCTCGGTGCGGATGTAATTATGGCATTTGATGAATGCCCCCCGTATCCCGCCACCCGCGAGGAAGTTGTCGCTGCAACGGATCGTACCTATCGCTGGTTAGCCCGTTGTATCAAAGCCCATCAACGCCCTGAAGATCAAGCCTTATTTCCGATCGTCCAAGGCGGCGTACACCTAGATTTACGCGCCGAAGCTGCTAAATCGCTGCAAGAATTTGACGTTCATGGATATGCTATTGGTGGTGTTAGTGTCGGCGAACCAGCGCACTTCATCCACAAAATCGTCCGCGCTACCGCCCCATTATTACCCGCAAGTAAACCGCGCTATCTGATGGGCATCGGTACCTACAAAGAAATGGCGATCGCGATCGCCAGCGGCATCGATTTATTCGATTGTGTCATCCCGACACGGGTCGCTAGGCATGGTGCAGCCTTCGTCCGGGGCGAACGCTGGAATCTCAAGAATGCCCCGTTCAAGCGCGATTTTACCCCCTTAGACGATACGTGTCCTTGCTACACCTGTCAGAACTTTACGCGCGCCTATCTCTGCCATCTCGTCCGGTGTGGTGAGATTACCGGATTTACGCTGTTATCGATCCACAACATTACCGAATTAATTCGGTTTACTCAACAAATTCGCGATGCCATTTTACGCGATCGATTTGTTGAAGAATTCGGACATTGGCTCACTAGTGAGGAGGAAGAAGTAAGCGATGAGCCTCTAACTATTACTTAATAAGGCACTATTGGTGATGGCATCATCTTCGACCGCGCTTAGTGACAATAACGTTCTTGTGTCTTTTAATTCTAGCAATAAATCTTGTCTGGCAACGATCTCATCTGTTTCCTGACAAAGACGTTACGGATACACAAACACTGATACCCGCTGATTAGCTGCACAATGGACGAAGACTGGGCGATATTTTCAGCAGCAGCGCGAAATAAATCCACCAAGGATGTTTGGACGTATATGTAGATAGTCTCTAACTTTAATCCCAGATGTCCCAATTTTTCACCAGATTCTTACAACTTACGTGCGGGTTAACCAGCCTTGCTGTTTTAAATACATCGCCAGTCGCGGCTGAGTCGGCTCCTCAACTAGAAAATATTGGTTATCAGAATAACGGCTATATCGGCATCGGCAGTGCGATTGGATTGGATGGTAATACTACTGCGCTCGGCACGGGTGGCGTAGCTATTCTGACGAAGGTGAGATTTTCAGATAACTTCTCTTTACATGATGCGACGATCCTCTTTGGTGGCGGAACAGCCACTTCAATGATTATTGTCAGTGCTGATTTTCCCATTCGTAACGATGCTGGGCAAACCATTATTTCGCCGTTTATTGGCGGTGGCGCGATGCTGCGCTACGATCGAGGTTTGTCTATTAGTCCCGCAGTTTCTGGTGGACTCGATATTCCCGTCTCCAAAAATTTGACAGGCACAGTTCGCGTCAATGCTGGTTTTCCAGCTAATCGGAATGCTGATGTCGGCATCCTTGCTGGAATTGGCTACAACTTTGGGAATTGAAGCTGCAATCGGTTTCGACGTGATTTAAACGATCGCAATTGGCACGATTGGGTAGGATCTACCGCTAATCGATCGATTAATGTACCCGATCGATTTGTAATACCTGCATCGCCGTTTTAATCAGATCGAAGTAATAAGTTTTAGTAATATCGATCGTTTGAATGGGTGCGGTGTTACTAACTAACTCGGCTACTTTTTGACCCTTATTTACTACTAGAGCTTGCCCTTGAGTATTGACGATCGTCAGTCGTTCTTTATCGGGTGACATGCTGCAATTATAGTCGCGCTCTTGATAGTTGAATTTAGATGTTTGTGGCAAAACTGGTAGCCGAATGCTAATTATTTCGAGTTCGATCGATCGCGAATCTTTCCAGTTATTTTCTTTGAGTTTGTAAGCAATATCTAAATATTTTGGTAGCGGAAAATAGTCACCAAACCGCCACGCGATCGCTTTAATTCCTTGGGGAAATTCTGGCGTATCGACGCTAAATTTGAGGTGTCCTTTGCCGACGATTTTTTGTTCGATGACGCGAACATTGGCTGTCCAGAATACCGGATCGGGATTTTCCATCCCACAGGGATGAATCGCATCGATCTGTTCGTACAGTGACATGTTAATAGCCGCTAGATCGGCTTCGGCATCGATTTTGACTAAATGTTTGAGATGTTCTATTTCTAGGCATTTGTGGGCAAATTCGCTCAAAGTCTGTTGAAATTTTGCTAGATTCTCCGTTGGCATTGAAAATCCACCTGCTGCCCGATGTCCGCCATATTTACCCAATAGATCGTGACAGTATTCGAGGGCATTAAAGACATTAAATTCCGGAATACTCCTCGCTGAGCCTCGGATGTGGTGTTCGTCTTCATTGGTACCGATAAATACTGGCACCCCATAACGCTCGACTAACCGCGAGGCGACGATGCCAATTACGCCGTGATGCCAGCCAGTGTGGACGATAACTAAGACGCGATTTTGTTTAATATTATAGTCACCCTGCTCGATGAGATCGATCGCTTCTTTTTCGATCTGGGCACACATATCCTGACGCTGTTTATTCACCTGCTCGCATTGAATTGCTCGGGCTAAAGCCACACCCATATCGTTAGTTGTCAGCAAATTAATGATAATCTGCGGGTCGTCAATTCTCCCGATCGCATTAATTCTTGGGCCTAATCTAAACCCGATATCTTCAGGTTTCATCGCGGTACTTTTTGCTACCGTGCCACCTTGAGTACCTGACATTTCAATTAAGGCTTGAATCCCCGTAACTTGGGAATTGGGCAGTAGTTGTAAGCCTTGTTTGACTAGGCGACGATTGATCCCTGTCAACGGTGCTAAATCCGCGATCGTGCCTAATGTAAATAACTCTAATAACTCATCGCTCAAAGATGGTTTGTCTAGTCTATTGGCTAATTCTAAAGCTAACAGATAAGCGACACCCACGCCCGCGATCGCGCGATAAACCGATGACTCCGCAATCAATTTTGGATTGAGAATTGCCTGCGCTGGCGGCAATACCTGCGGCAAATCGTGGTGATCCGTGATAATCACCTGCAAGCCCAATTCTACCGCTCTGGCGATCGCGGCTACTGCCGAAATGCCATTATCCACTGTAATAATCAGCTTGACACCTTCAGCGTGAAACTCCTCCACAATCCGCTTGTTAATCCCATACCCATCCGACATCCGACTGGGAATCGCATAATCGACATCCGCACCTAAAGCTGAAAGCGCACGTAAAAGTAATGCCGTACTAGTCATTCCATCGGCATCGTAGTCCCCACAAATCGCAATTTTAGACTTATGCTCGATCGCATTTACCAATATATCCAGACTAATTTCCAAATCGGGAAACTCTGTCAATGGCGAAGGTAATATCGCCGTCTCTGGATAAATAAACAACTCGGCTTGCTCTACCGTCTCAATCCCCCGATTTATCAATACCTGCGCCAGCAATGGCGATGTTGCTTCGCCATCTGTGAGCGTAATTCCCGCAGCTAAGTTCGTAGCTTGGGATAAATTGCTCGGTGCTATTTGCCAGCGGTGTTGAGGAAGCATAGTACTTGGTAGATGCGGGTTGATACCATCAGATCCGATTGTACCAGGGATACAATTAGAAACCCTTTATCGGTTAACGGTTGCAAAGATTACGCCAACGGTCTAGAAAATGAATTGATGCGTATAGTTGCTTAGATCCTAGAGAATTCCCCAAAATCTCTCTTAAAAAGCTACCGTGTGTACACATCTTTAGTGAGAAGCGAAATTGGTGAGAATCCCCCAAACCCCCTTAAAAAGCTTGCTCAGATCCGGATCTTAGTCCCCCTTTTTAAGGGGGATTTAGCGGCGTTTTTATTCGGGGGTTCCCCCCGAATAAAAAAGCGGATTGATTTTCGGTTATTTTTCCCGACCATGAAAATCAACCAAGCAACGACAAGACAGGGGGATTCAGATCTCGAAACGAAGTCAAGCAGTGTGTATACACCGTAGCCCTAAAAAGGGGGACTTTATTTATAAGTCGCCTATTTTCCCGATCGTAATGACTTACGAATCTTGCTGTAATGAAGCCATATCGATCACAAAGCGATATTTTACATCACTTTTGACTAGCCGATCGTAGGCTTCATTAATTTTCTGAATGGGGATAAGTTCGATATCGGCGGTAATACTATGCTTACCGCAAAAATCTAACATTTCCTGCGTTTCCTGGATGCCGCCAATTAAGGAACCGCTAAGAGTGCGCCGACCAAAAATCAAACTACCCACATTCAGAGACAACGGTTCGGCTGGTACGCCAACTTGGGTGAGGTTGCCATCACGTTTTAATAAAAATAAGTAAGCATTGATATCGTGTTGGGCGGACACGGTGTCGAGAATGAAATCAAAACTATTGAGATGCTGCTGCATCTCGGCGGCATTTTTAGAATTGACGACTTCATCGGCTCCCAGCCGGACGGCATCGGCAACTTTGTTAGAGGAGGTGGTAAAAACTACAACATGTGCGCCCAAAGCCTTGGCGATCTTCACCCCCATATGACCCAGCCCACCGAGTCCGACGATACCCACCTTCTGACCTGTGGTGACATGGTTGCGATGCAGTGGGGAATAAGTGGTAATCCCCGCACACAGCAGTGGTGCGGTGGCGGCAAGATCCAAATTCGGGGGAATTTTCAACACGAAGGCTTCATCGACGACGATGCGATCGGAGTAGCCACCATAGGTGATACCGTTAGTGTGCTTGTCTGGGGAATTGTAAGTAAAAACGGTAGCAGGGCAGAACTGTTCGAGGTTCTCTTCGCAGTTTACACAAGTGCGACAAGAATCGACCATACAACCGACACCAACATTGTCGCCTGTAGTGAATTTCTGGACGTGTGCGCCAACCTGCATCACTCGACCGACAATTTCATGACCGGGGACACAAGGGTAAGTGGTACCCTGCCATTCACCGCGAGCTGTATGTAGATCTGAGTGACACACACCGCAGTATAAAATTTCGATCGCGATATCATGGGTGCCAAGCTCGCGGCGTTGCAAGCTGAATGGCGCAAGTGGAGTCGCAGCAGTTTGAGCTGCATAGGCATTAGTTTTCATCGATGGCAATCCTGAATTATTTACTAATGTAACCTTTAATTGCTGTGCGGTTAAGCTACTAAATAGGGATAATCGGTATATCCTGCCGCACCTGGAGAATAGAACTTAGCAGCGTCTGGCGCATTCAGCGGCGCATTTTTGGCAAATCGTGTGGGTAAATCTGGATTGGCGAGAAAAGGCACGCCAAAAGCTACTGCATCTAGCTTACCATCTGCGATCGCGGCTTCGGCTTCCTCCGCACCATAACCCATATTGCCGACAATCGTACCGCGATAGATCGATCGCATTGGTGTCATCACATCGCCCTGCTGTGCGCCTTTGAAATCAGCACGCATGACATGGAGATAGGCGAGATTGTAGTCATTGAGCTTACCCGCCAGCCAACTAAACGTCGCCACAGGGTCGCTGTCTTCCATACTATTAAAACCATTCAGTGGTGAAATTCGGACTCCGACGCGCTGACTATCCCACACAGCAAGCGTCGCATCCAATACTTCTAGCAACAACCGAGCGCGATTTTCGACAGCACCACCATAAGCTCCGCTGCGTTGATTCGAGCCATCCCGCAGAAATTCATCCAATAAATAACCATTCGCGCTGTGGATTTCCACACCATCAAATCCCGCTGCTTGGGCATTTACCGCCGCTGCTTTAAAACCAGCAATAATCGTCGGTATTTCGGCATCCGTTAATTCGCGAGGAACGGTATAAGGAAACTTCCCATCTGGAGTATGGATTTCATCATTGGTAATGGCGATCGCACTCGGCGCAACTGGCACCTTACCACCATTCAATAATGGATGACAAGCCCGCCCACCATGCCAAATCTGGAGGAAAATTAGACCGCCGTTGGCATGTACCGCATCCGTGACTTGCTTCCAGCCAGCTACCTGAGCCTCGTTATAAATTCCTGGTTCTGCGCCAAATGCCGAGCAACCATCCATTGCAGCGGTAGCCTCAGCAATAACTAGTCCCGCACTCGCCCGCTGGCTGTAGTGTTCCGCCATTAGCGCCGTCGGTACGTGGTCATTGTCTGCCCGACAGCGCGTCAAGGGTGCCATCAGAATCCGATTGGGGAGAGTCAAAGCTCCCATTTGTAGCGGTGTAAATAGCTGGGTCAATGTCATAAGCTAACTAAATAATGAAGGGCTGGATTAGTCTGCTGTAAGTAATTCGATAGTTCGATATTCTCGAATTATCAAACTATATCAATTTACATGGCATAATGCAAGTAGGGCAGTATCCACATTCTCGTTGGCGTAGCCTCTGTCTTGTCTTGATTCGCTAAACCCTCTCCTTCGGAGACGCTGCGCGAACGGGAAGCCCTGCGTATCGCGAATCGCTGACCCAAACACATGGGTCGGGAACCTCCGCGTGATTTCAGTCGCTCCCCTGGAGAATCGCGCCTCACCCCATTCCCCCTCAGCACCGCCGAAGCTCCATCCCATGCGCCCCTTCTATCATCCCCAATCTGAAGATATTACCCTTGTCGGCGTGCTATATGCGCTAGGCGATCCCGTGCGATTGCAGATCGTCCACCGACTAGCTCAGACTGGGGAACTAACTTGCTCGGATCTAGACTGCGCTGTCGCCAAATCTACCATGTCCCATCATTTCAAGATTTTGCGAGAATCGGGACTGGTATTCACCCGCAAAGAAGGCACTCAACATATCAACACCCTCCGCTCTGACGATCTCAATAGGCTGTTTCCAGGATTACTTACAGTAGTTTTGCAGGTGCCGATCGCAACTGCTGCGTAAATCGTCACAAAATCTCAATTGTTTGCGTTCAAATCGTAAACTAAATAGATAATTGAGCCGTTGTTGTCGATACGCGATCGTCTAGAGCATCAATACTAGATATTGGCACAGTTACAACTTTTAGAAATTTACCTGTGGCATTGTAAACTTCTAAAATGCAACCTTCTTCACCACCTGCTGGATGAGGTACATAGTCATTCAATAGCGCGATGTCCCCTTTTTGCGGAGGGAACCTCCGCGTGATTTGGGTCGCTTTTTAAGGAGGATTTAGATCTACGATTCACATCAAAAAACTTTTTCAGGTATCCTCTAATAAGCCAGAATGCTTTCATTGTAAGTTACTTAGCGGTAAGATATCTCAGCTAGACCCCCGATCGCCAAGTTCAAATTTGCATGAATGCAGCAGAAAGTAAACGAGTTGAAGATTTCCTGACTAAGTGGTTGGGTTCCGAGGGGAACGAACGGGCAAATTATCAGACCTTTTTTGGCGATCTATGTGTGGCTCTAAATGTACCAGCACCGCCACCCAAAAGACAGCGAGGCAGGCGATCGCTACTGTTTTGACAGAAACATCAAATTTTTTAGTGAGAAGGCTAAGACGACGCGATTTGCGGACTTTTACAAAGAGTCTCACTTCCTGATTGAAGCCAAGCAGGGGAGTACTAATTCGAGTAAGGGGCACGGTAAATGTTCCACACATGGGATCTCGTGATTCTTACGAGGACATGAAAGATTTTATAGATACAGTTACAAACGAAACTCTTCAAAAGCTACTTTGTGTAGCGATCGACGGGAGAGGTGCTTTCGGTCGATTCAAAGATGTGCTTCGAGACTATGAAGTTGAAAGACAAAACTGGTTTGATTTTTCGGGTAATCGAGAATTAACAAGAGTTGCAGAATGGCTTGAAAGTAATGGATTGACTCCTGAATTAAAAGAAGTGCCAATAAATTGGCTTTCACTGTCAAGCAGCTTCATTTGATGTCGATCGTAACGCGTTCCGGCGATCGCCGTGGGGGAAATCATAGCTTCAATGTGGGTCAATTCTGCTGAGGACAAGTCCACACCAAGGGCTACCAATGATTCGGCACATGCGGATCGAGGCGAGCCAAATGGTAGATGTCGATATAATCTACGCACAGGTGTTTGAGGCTATAGGCAGCAAAGTTTTTTATAGAGGAGGGTCGCCCATCTACCCCGTTCAGCCGCCATCAGGAGCACGTAAAGCTCCAAATTTAACCGAGAGCAGCGCACGATTGCGGCGATCTTTGAGTGCTTTACTAATCGTTTGTGTAATGGTGTCGATTTTTTAAAAAGCAGCAGCAAATTCTTTGGCAAAATCTGCCAGCTTGACTTTGCCCATCACCGTTGGTTTATTGCGGTAATAATCTTCTGCTAATAAACCACTATGAAGACTGGCATACATTTCCACTAAACCAGCAGCAATTTGTGGATTCATTCCAGCAGATTTTAAACTACCGAGCATTTGTGCGTTGCTAACAATTATCCATTTCAGTTCGGGTTTGCCAATTGCCGCACCTAAAATACGCGCAGTTTCGTTAGCTGTAAGTTCTTCACTTGCTACATAACGTACTTTTCTACCAACATGCGGTGTTGCTATTTCTTCAGCAATTACAGCCGCAATATCGATTGGCGAAACCCAAGGGATCTGGTCATCTGCACCGTAGTTAGCGGCGATCGTTGGCGAGGCCTCTCCTCTGGAGAATCCCACGGCTTTTATCGTATCTACATAGCCAAATAAATTATAGTAGAAAGAAGTAGGACGCAGATGAGTAATGGCTACATCTGATGATAATTTGTTGAGAATCTGCTCTACATCGTGAGCACCAAGTAAAATCCCCGATCCTTTCTCTAAATGAGCACCAATGCTACTTAGGTTCACCACACGTTTTACGCCCGATTGCTCGATTGCTCGTGCATAGTTATTGCCGAGTCGGCGATAATATGCCAGTAGGTCGAGATTAAGATCGAAGTAGTTATTTGGCGGCACCATACAATACACCGCATCTGCACCACTAAAGGTGGACACCAAGAAATCGACTTCTTCCAATGAGCCAATGGCGGCGGTGGCTCCCAAGGCTTCGATGTCTGTTTGCTTTTCCTTTTTGCTACTAATAACCGTCACCGCGTGACCTTTTGCTACTAACTCTTTTGTCAGTGGCTTGCTGATGTTTCCGAGCGAACCTGTGACGATAACTTTCATGAGTACCTCATTTGGTATGGTTTGATTGGTTGGAGGGTTAACTATCCAGAACTACCACAGGCTCTCTCCCGTTTCTGGGCTGTTGTCATCACTCAAAAACTTTCCGGTCGGGCCGTCAGCATCGATGGTGGCATATTTCACTAACCGCGCGGCGGCATCTTCTACAGTCCCAGGGCCACTGTGCTGGTTGAAATCTGTGGCAGTATATCCGGGATCGACAGCATTGACTTTAAACGGTGTATCCCGCAATTCGGAAGCCAGAACGATCGTGTACATATTGAGTGCCGCTTTTGATGAGTTATAAACAGCCGCTTTAACGTTGTAATACTTCCAATTAGGGTCGTTGTGTAGGGTGAGCGAACCCAAACCTGATGTTACATTCACGATACGGGGTTGGGCGGACTTTTGTAGCAAATCTATGAAACCCTGGGTAACTCTGACAACACCAAACAAATTTGTATCAAACACCTGCTTAAAAACAGCTATGTCCGTATTGGTTGGTTGAGGCATGGCACCACTGATACCAGCGTTATTAATCAGTACATCCAATACTTCGGTTTTTTTGCCGATTTCGACTCTTGCTGCCTTTACCGATTCATCATTGCTGACATCTATTTGAATGACTTCGAGATTATTCAAGCTTTCGGCTTTGAGCTTTTCGACAGCTTCTAGACCATTCTCTAAATTACGGCTGCCTAAATAGATGTAATATCCCTGTTGCAACAGTTGACGGGCGGTTTCAAAACCAATACTTTTATTGGCTCCGGTGATTAGTGCTGTTTTCATTTTGATTGTTCAGAGCGACCGAGGGTGCGGTAGGATGTGAGGCTCATTGGATTCTTTCCCGATCTGCGTTGGGTCACATCGAGAGCTTGGTATTCAGCGATGCCACCATCAGCGTGAATTTCCTTAGCGATTGTTTCTAATCGTTGGCGTAGCCTCTCAGAATGAGAATCGATCCGCCGTGCGCCCAAAACTACTTTCGCGCCATTTTTTGCCAATAATTTGGCAGTAGCTTCACCGATGCCGCTACTAGCTCCAGTAATGATAACAACTTTATTTTCTACGTTTAACATGGTTGTTTTTTCTGTTTGATGCCGATGAATTCATAGTAGAAGCAGCAGCCCCAGTTTTAAATACACAGACCTCGCCGTTTATTGCCTAATCCTCCAAGTCAAGCTTTTGGGCAGAGATTAGATACGTTAGAATGCTCAAAAGGAAACGAGCGAATCCTGACGGAGTAACTAGGATGACGATAGGCATACTCAACCACAGTCCGATCTCGGAGCGATGTCTCGAACTAGCAACACTCGTAACCCGACACACCGACGGCAAGGGGAACGGTTTTCATCAGACAGGGATCGATCGATTAGAGTTTCAGCGCGAATCTGCTGCGCCAGTCTGCCTCCACGGTGTCAGCACTCCGATCCTCGCCATCCTCTTACAAGGCAAAAAGCAAGCATTACTGGGGGAGGAAACTTATAATTATGGCGCGTCTCAATATCTGGTCGTCTCGATCGATCTACCGATTAGCGGATTTGTAGTCGAGGCAACTCCAGCTCGGCCATATTTAGGCTTCAAGTTAGACTTAGATCTGCATCAACTTTGCGATATTATTACCGCTCAAACCAAGCCAAGTGCGAGGAAGCCAGAGAATTCTGTGAGAGGATTGTTTGTCAGTACCGCCGACACCAGCTTACTCGATTCCGCCCTAAGACTGACTAAACTATTGGATACACCCCAAGATATCCCGATCTTGGCTCCGCTGATTATCCACGAAATTTACTATCGCTTGTTAA
>NZ_JANMZA010000451.1:0-2348 GCF_031382685.1 Chamaesiphon sp. OTE_8_metabat_110
TAGCTGCTTCTTCTAACTTAGTTTTGGCAGCATACAGACGATTGAGCGCATTGATGTAGGCTTGCGCGGAAGCAACAATGATATCGGTATTCGCAGCATAACCGGAGTAAGTATAGTCCTGGTATTTGAGGCGAATTGTCACTTCTCCGATGGCGTCAATGCCCGCTGTGACCGATTGAACGGAGAATTCAATCAATTGGTTGGGCACGTCGATGACGCGGTTAATCGCCTTGTAGATGGCATCTACGGGGCCAGTGCCGATCGCGGCGTCGGTCAATTCTTCACCATTGGGCATTCTGATGGTAACAGTTGCGGTGGGTTGAGCGCGATCGCCGCAAGCGACTTGGACGCGATCGAGGATAAAGATTTCGGGACTTTGTTTGATTTCGTCGTTGACAATTGCTTCTAAGTCTCGATCGGTAATTTCTTTTTTCTTGTCGGCGACATCTTTAAATCTCAGGAAGGCTTTATTAAGATCGTTCTCTGATAATTCGATGCCTAGTTCCGACAAGCGGGTGCGGAAGGCGTTCCGACCGGACAATTTGCCTAGTGTAATCAGGTTATCAGTCAACCCGATCGATCGGGCGTCCATGATTTCGTAGGTGAGTTTATTTTTCAAAACTCCATCTTGGTGGATTCCCGATTCGTGGGCAAAAGCATTAGCACCGACGATCGCTTTATTGGGTTGGACGATCATCCCTGTTAGGCTGGAAACTAAGCGAGAAGTTTTGTAAATTTGGCGGGTATCGATATTAGTTAATGACGCAGCCGAATCGACGGGACGACCTAAGAACGGGTTAAAGTACTGACGGCGCACATGTAGAGCCATTACTAGCTCTTCTAATGAGGCATTCCCAGCGCGTTCGCCGATGCCGTTAATCGTACATTCTAGTTGCCGCGCGCCATTTTTGACTGCTTCTAAGAAGTTCGCAACCGCCAAACCCAGATCGTCGTGTCCGTGAACGGAAATAATCGCCCGATCGATATTCGGGACATTCTCTTTAATCCCTTTAATTAACGCCCCAAATTCAGCGGGAGTTGTGTAGCCGACGGTATCGGGAATATTTACTGTCGTCGCACCATTGGCGATCGCCCGTTCTAATACTGTATACAAAAATTCTGGATCGCTGCGTCCGGCATCTTCCGGCGAAAACTCGACATCATCGACGAATGTTTTGGCATAAGCGACCATTTCGCCAGCGATTTGCAAAACTTCTGGGCGCGTCTTTTTGAGTTTGTATTCTAGGTGGATATCGGATGTCGCAATAAATGTATGAATCCGCGATTTAGCCGCAGGTTTGAGAGCTTCAGCGGCGGCTTTAATATCTTTTTCGCTGGCGCGTGCCAAACCGCAAATAATCGGCCCCGATGGCGTCCCTACTAAATCGGCAATCTGTTGGACTGCTTCAAAGTCGCCCCGACTGGAAAAGGGAAATCCTGCTTCAATGACATCGACACCCAAGCGGGCTAATTGACGCGCGATCGTTAGTTTTTCGTCGGCATTTAAGGTCGCGCCTGGAGATTGTTCGCCATCGCGCAGGGTCGTATCAAAAATAATTACGCGATCCGTTTCTGGTTGCTGAGTCATGATGTTAGTTACCTAAAAATAATAATGTGAGGAGTTACTAATCGAGCTACTAGATCCCCGACTTATTTGAAGAAGTCGGGAATCTGTGCTAACGACATTTTTAAGGTGACAGATTTACTTAAGAAGATCTTTCTGTCACCTAAATAAGCACTAGTAACTCCAATAAAGTGAATTGCATTATTATTTTTGGCTTTCGTTCTAACACTTGAATTGGTTCTCCTATAAAGAATCAACTTTCTCGATTCGATCGCGGATATCGTTGAGATCGATATAGCGGTCGGTGACATTCCTTAGTTCTCTAGCAATCATCCCCTCGGTGGAGATCACGGTGATATGGGTGTTCTTCGATCGAAGTAACTCGATCGCGCGCTCGAAATCCCCGTCGCCACTAAATAGTACCACTCGATTGTACTGATCTACAGTATTAAACATATCGACCACAATTTCAATATCCAAATTCGCCTTTTGGGAGTAGCGACCAGAAGTATCATCGTAATACTCTTTGAGGATTTTGGTACGAACTGTATAGCCCAGACTGATCAGCGCGTCGCGAAACCCGCGTTGATCTTGAGCGTCTTTGAGTCCAGTATACCAAAAAGCGTTAATGAGCATTAACTCCGGTTCTTTCGTAAAGTACTCCAGCACGCGCCGAGGATCGAAAAACCACCCATTTTTTTGTTGGGCATAAAACATATTATTGCCGTCCACAAAGATGGAAAGACGGTTAGCAGCAGAAAACATTATAAATAGTACCTAGTTA
>NZ_JANMZA010000393.1:0-5534 GCF_031382685.1 Chamaesiphon sp. OTE_8_metabat_110
GTTTGTTCCAGTAATTGCGGGCTTTGCTTTAGGTGGATTAGCCGCCGCCTTTTTTGTGTTATTGTCAGAATCCTGGTGGAGTTTGACATTTCCACTGACGATCGTCTCATTACTAGCTACAGCAGCATATATAGAACACGCTCGTAAATCTTCTATTGTTTAATTGAATATGAACTCTATACTCGATCTACAAACGATATTAGGAGTAGCAACGATCGTCGGTTTAGTCGTCATCGTGCGATCGGTTTTGAGGATATTTAATGTCAGTTTGGGGCTAGTTGTGAGCGTTATCGCGATCGCGATCGTCCTTCAGTATGGATTCGATCTTAGCCCCAAAGATCTATGGTATGAAGTTAGCTATCTTCCTCAAAAATTGGTGCGCGTAGTTAACCACATAATTAACTAAGTCGAGCCAGTAGTGGGACGACACGATATCTTAATGCGATCGACTTACGTTATTACTTTACAACTCTGACGATCGTACCGACTTTAATCAGCGGGTACAGTGCTTGCACATCTCTGTCGTGCATCCTTACGCAGCCACTGGATACGGCTTTACCGATCGAGTCAGGTTTGTTGGTGCCATGAAAACCGATCGTATCTTTGCCATCAGTCCAAAAACCAATCCAGCGCGATCCGAGCGGATTATTTCTACCAGGCGGCATCATTTTCCCCGTATTAAAATTCGTCCAACCAGGATTGACGATCGTTTCCATAACTTGCCATTCGCCTGTCGGTGTTTCGCTGCCTTTTTTACCGATCGCAACTGGATAAGCAGCAACGATCTGGCTACCTCTATAAACATATACTTTCCGTTCTTTGAGCTGAAGCACGAGATTGATATCGGCAATTGGCGGCAAGCTTTTGGTTGCTACCTGGGTAGCACTAGGATTTACAGTTGAGGTGTTGTTGCTGCTTGTGGGTGTGGATTTGGCCGCTGTTGTGGCATTACGCGATGCTGGTTCTGCGCTGGATCGATCTGTGGCGATCGCTGGCAGGATCGCGATCGCCATTGCTAGAACAACTGAAGATTTCAGCAGGAAGGAATTAACAAGTCGGTTCATGGTTACAGTTCTCGTCTACTCTGGGGCGCATTTTGATGTTCTTAATTTGCCCAGAGCTAACAGCTTTCCTGTCAGCATTTTGACCGATCGATCGGCGTTTAAAACTTAGCGGGCAAAGACTCGATACTTTACCTAAAAACCGCCTTGCTCCAGCTTGGTGGCGATAAATTCACAAGCCCGTGCGGTAATCGCCATTTCGGTCAGAGTCGGACTTTGCCAGCCCGACGACGGCCAGCAGGCTCCATCGGTGACAAATAGATTCGGCGCATCCCAACATTGATTGCGATCGTTTACGACGGAATTAGTCGGAGTTGTACCCATTCGCGCCCCACCGACTTCGTGGATGTAATAACCGGGCGGTGCCGAAAATGACATGGTTTCCTCCATCTTGCGGACGAAATTGCCCACTAGGGGCATCCGAAACATCTCGGTTAACTTCATCGGTTTACCGCCAGCTAGGGCGATCGTTTCGTCGATCTGGGCGTGCATGTGGGCGAGCATCCGCTGCTCATTGTCCGACCAGGCGCACTCGATGTGCGGTACTGGAATCCCCCAGGCATCGACGACAGCGGCGTCTAGCTGCACCCGATTGTCATAGCGGGGTAAGACTTCCCCATGGGCGATCGCAAATCCGATCGAACCCGCGCCTACCTTCCGCACGATGCCTGGTAAATCGAAGCGTTGTACCCCGCCCCAAATCCCATAGCCGCGCAAAAAATCCTCAGCTTGGGACTTCAAATTGACAAAGCAGGGAATGAAAAAGCTATCGCAGCCGGAGAGCGGGAAGGGTGTGGCGGGTGGTGGCAAGCCGGGGATAAAGAAGAAGGTTGCAGTCGAAACGTGATCCATCAAAAAGCGCCCGAGCAAGCCCGATTTATCCACCCACCCGTGGGGCTGATATTTGGCGGTGGAGTGGAGGAGAATTCGCACTGACTCGATTGTTGAGGCGCATAAGACTACTGTCCGCCCGGATACTTGGTGCTGTTGCTTGGTGAGGCGATCGATATATGCTACCCCTGTAGCTTGGCGGGTGGTAGGGTCGAAAATAACGTGACTGACGACTGCATCCGCTTGGAGCGTGACATTACCCGTTTCAAGCGCCGCTTGGAGTGAGGAACCCTGACTGGAAGACGGCGGCCACGGCTGGGCGGCGGTGGGTTTGGGCAGTCCAAATCCGCGCGACGCAATTAATTGACGATCGGGCCAGCGGGTTTCTACGACTTGCTTGAGGTGTAATTCGCCGGGAGTGAGGGGAATCGTCGGTTGATAGTCGCCATCGGGCAGTTGTGCTAGCCCATCGCGATCGCCCCGCACCTGAAAAAATCGCTCTAGCTTACTATAATAGGGCACCAAATCGGCATAAGCGATCGGCCAATCCTGCTCGTGACCGTCCCGACTGGCTGCTTTAAACTCATAATCCGACAGCCGGAGGGTAATCCCGCCCCAGGTGAGACTTTTACCGCCCACTTGCCGACCGCGAATCCACGAGAAGGGTCGATCGGGTGGTGTCGTGTATGGGTTATCTTGCTCGTCAATAAATAGATCGGGGTTTGCTTTCCAGTACCCAGGGTGCATCGACTGATATGACTGCCGCCGGGACGCCAAGTTGTAAAGTCGCTTCGTCATATCCCGCACCGGATGCCCCAGATCGGCATCAGGATCGATCGTCCGCCCTGCTTCGAGGACGAGTACCTTCAACCCCCGTTCGCCCAGTTCTTTCGCCGCTACGCCGCCATTAGCACCCGATCCGACGACGATCGCATCATAAATCTCCTCAAAGTCACCACTCATGCGTCCATCCACCTCGGTTTGATGAGGTTGCCCCAGAAAATTGTCATTTGCGATTGTTTGAGTCGATCTATAAAGCTAAAACCATTATAGAGGTCTAGTCCGCACAGATCGCCAGTAATCGGACTCGATCTTGGGGTGGGTGAGAGTTTTCCCACATCCGCTCTCAAGATGGGAAAGGGGAAAGGGGTTTTGATGGCACGAGCGATTGATGTTTAAGTACGCTATTTCCCCAAAATAGCAGGAGATCTGCGCAAACTAGATTCCGGTTGCGCCATTGATGAGTCAGTTACCTAACTAAAGTGCCAACTACCAGGCTAGTGATGATTTGGTCATCGATCGGAGTATCTGCGGATATTTCCCCGATCGTGCCATCGATCCGCGCCTGTTTTGTTTCGCGAATGATTTTTTCGATGCGATATTTTTGACCATTGTATTTAAAATAGTCGCCAATCTCCCAAGGATAAAGGACGGAGGTACTAATTTCAACAGTGACTTTGAGTGCTTGATATTTGAGCATTTTTAGGAGATTTTTTCAAGACGGATGGTGTGCGATCCTATGTTTGCTCGACGCTAGCGACTAGTGAAAAGATTGAGTATTTCGATCGATCTACGCTTGATGGTGCGACTGAAAATTAAATTTTAAGGTTTAATTTTAGGATTCATCGTTTCTATACTTGGAAATATAAATAGATTGTGATGTGAATTTTGTAGTTTTCGATCCGAGTAACGAGCTGTTATGCAATATTTACAATTTACAGTTTCAATATTCGCAAGCACAGATCGAGGCAAGTATAAAGCATTAACACAATACATTCATCTACCTAAATGTATATTTTCAAAGAGCCGATCGCTGGACGTACTCTAAATGTCGATTGCCTTGTAGATCGGCTAAGGCAGCCACTGTCACAAATATTACCCCAATAACTGGCACCATTTAAGACGCTGCATCCTCGATCGGCATCGACCCGATCGAGGCAGCGCTTCGCATTCGCCAGTGATGCCGAGATCGAGCCACATGTCTACATTTTCACAGATTGTCACACCCGACGACAATAGCGCCGTGGCAAAAACAGCGATCGCGGCTCGGTTTTATCTCAGTCAATAGTGGTAAATTTAGATAGCGTTAAAAACTAGCTTGAGAGAGATCGAAATTTTGCAGCCAAATTTCGAGTACGATCCTCTGCACCAAACGCTAAACCAGCGATCCAAATTTCACTTTTCCGATCTCACCCGATTACTTGTTGGTACAGTCGCTCCGGCGGAGCAGAAACTCGCAAAACTTACCATCCTTACCTATGATGACAGAATCGAAGTTAACAAATACACCAGCCACGAAGTTGGCTGCGATCGCAGCTCAGCCTTTGCAGGGCAAGAACATTCTCGCTGTCGAAGACGATGAAAGTATCCTCGCACTGATTACCATTATCCTCGAACGAGCTGGGGCAACAGTGACAGCTGTTGGCGGTGCTGACGCAGCACTGCTGGCACTACAGGCAAATCCTCACTACGATCTGCTCCTGTCCGATCTGGCGATGCCAGACACTGATGGCTGGTCGTTAATCCGTCAAGTCCGGGCTTTGGCGGCGGAATCGGGCGGGAAGATTTTGGCGGCGGCACTGACTGCTTATAATACCAAGAAAGATCGCGATATTTCGCTATTTTATGGATTTCAAATCCTACTTTCCAAACCGATCGAGCCAGCGATGTTGGTAGCCGATGTTGTTAAGCTCCTTCGCAACCATCATCCGCAGCAGGTTTAGGGATTAGGCTTTAGGGATTAGGCTTTAGGGGAGATATCCCGTAGGGTGGGCACTGCCCACCAACTAGGTTTCAGGTATCATCTATTGTATAAATTATTGCGCCTACCTACTTAGTAGGTTGTTGCTTCGTTTCGAGATCTAAATCCCCCAACCCCCTTTCCAAGGGGGCTTTAAAAGTCCCCCTTTTTAAGTCGTCCCAGTAGGGTGGGCACTGCCCACCAACTAGGTTTCAGGTATCATCTATTGTATAAATTATTGCGCCTACCTACTTAGTAGGTTGTTGCTCCGTTTCGAGATCTAAATCCCCCAACCCCCTTAAAAAGCGTTTTGCTTTGTACTGTTCGGGTTCCCCAACAGTGTAGCGCACCAAGCAGGGGGCTTTAAAGTCCCCCTTTTTAAGGGGGATTTAGGGGGATTTCTAGGGATTTCGCTTCTAACAAAAGTTAGGGGAGTAGGTTGGGTTGAAGAATGAAACTAGGGCATCCACACAATCGTTGGCGAAGCCTACCGGAGGTAATCTATAGGTGTGTTGGGTTTCGAGGCTCAACCCAACCTACAGATCTGTGTTACCCCACCCCAGCCCTCACCCCGCCATCGCCTCCGGCTCTGGCTCCCCTCTGTCTTGTCTTGACGCGCTCGACCTGGAGGGAACCTCCGTGATGAGCGCGTCGCTGATTCGCTGTCTTGTCGTTTTTTTATGTCTAGGGTTCCCCCCGAATAAAAAAGCGGATTGATTTTCGGTCGGGTTTCCCGACCATGAAAATCAACCAAGCAACGACAAGACAGAGGGGTTGGGGGTGAGGGCTGAGGTTCGTAAGTTGTACAAACCGGATTTGATGTGGGAGCGTTGTATCATAGCTAAATGAGCGAAAATACCGAGTTGCCATTAGCACAGCACGATCGATCGATCCCGAATGTA
>NZ_JANMZA010000394.1:0-17704 GCF_031382685.1 Chamaesiphon sp. OTE_8_metabat_110
AGTTTTGTTGTTGTGTAATTCAAGTGAGCGCATTGGGTTTCATTCTTCAACCCAACCACCAACGCGTAATCTGTGTTACCCCACCCCAGCCCTCCCCTTATAAAGGGGAGGGAGCAAAAGCCCCCCCTTTATAAGGGGGGGTTGGGGGGGTAAACCACCTCGAAACGAAGTCTAGTGAACTTGCGTATGCACGATAGCTTAGAAAGGGAAATTTAGATCTACGATTCATATCAAAAACCTGTTCAGACATCCTCTCAAATAAACATCTCTAAATCTGGGTGTTTATTTGGGTATTTTTATCGATCGCCATAATATAAACGTGTAAATCATCACACCATACACGATCGACAAATATCTAAAAACTGTAAAAATTGATACCCCAAATAACTAACCCTTAACCTCCGACTGATATTGTGAATTAGCAATTATTGTCCGTTCGCATCATTAAGCCCCGATCGTGTTGTTATTAGCATCCTAATTATCCTCATAGAAAACACATCAAACTGACTATGACTGCATTAAAAGGCTTCGCATCATTTCCTGCCGATACATTTGCTCCCGGCCCACAATCGGGTAAATTAATCACAGGTACCAACGGTCGGACAATTCCCTTCAGTAGTCAACCAGTCCAAGGTTTTAGCGCGGTTCAGTTTGCCGATATCTATGGTAATTACTGGTTTATGCCAGACAATGGCTTTGGTGCCAAGGCTAATAGTAACGATTTTTTGTTGAGAGTTTACAAAGCAAATCCCAGTTTTCAAGGTTTGGGTGGCGATGGCACGGTCAAAGTTGGTAACTTTATTCAGTTATCAGATCCCGATAAAAAAGCTGGATTTGCGATCGTTAATGAAACTACAGCCGATCGATTATTAACTGGTGCCGACTTTGATATCGAATCACTTAATATTGCCAAAGATGGTTCGATCTGGATTGGTGATGAATTCGGCCCCTACCTCTTACACTTTGATGCTACGGGTAAATTGCTAGATGCGCCGATCGCGACTCCCAATCCGGCTGCTAGTATGCTCAAAACTTTGGGCGGTAAAGCTCCGATCGTCATCGGACATCGTGGCGCGAGTGGTGAATTACCAGAGCATACATTAGGTGCGTATAAACTGGCGATCGAACGCGGTGCAGATTTCATCGAGCCGGATTTAGTTGCGACCAAAGATGGCGTATTAATCGCGCGGCACGAGCCAAATATGATTAACACTACCAACGTCAAGGATAAACCCGAATTTGCTAGCCGCAAGACCACCAAAATGGTCGATGGCGTAGCCGAAGAAGGCTTTTTCGCTTCAGACTTCACTCTGGCAGAAATCAAGACCTTACGGGCGATTATGCCGCAGAGCGAACGGACGCAAGTATTTAATAACTTATACGAAATTCCCACGCTCGAAGAAATCATTAATCTCGTCAAACAAGTAGAAGCCGACACTGGTAAAAAGATCGGCATCTACCCCGAAACCAAGCACCCCACCTTCCATGACAATCTGGGTTTATCGCTCGAAGAACCCCTGTTAGCAACTCTCCAAAAAACTGGTTTTACCGACCCCAGCCGCGTTTTCATCCAATCCTTTGAAGTGTCCAATCTCAAGGAACTCAACGGTAGAACTAACATCCCATTAGTGCAATTGTTGGATGCTTATGATGTGAATCTCGATGGTTCTTTGAGCTATGAAGATGTCAACAAGCAGCCTTATGACTTTACTGTCAAAGGTGACAAACGCACTTACGCCGACCTCCAGACGGTAGCTGGATTGAAAGAGATTGCGACTTATGCGGATGGAATTGGCGCGTGGAAGCCGATGATTATCTCTAGTAAGGGTGTGGATGCCAATGGTGATGGCAAAGCCGATGATGTCAATAAAGATGGCTTAGTCAACGATACCGATCGAACATTACTCCCCGCAACATCTTTGGTTAAGGATGCTCATGCCAATAATTTGCTCGTTCATGCTTATACCTTCCGCAACGAAGCGCGACGGTTGGCATCGGACTACAACGGCAACCCACTTGAAGAGTACAAAGCCTTTATCAATGCAGGTGTCGATGGCTTTTTTTCAGACTTCCCTGGTACTGCGGACTCGGCGCGCGACCAACTTACTAGTGCGTTTGTCCGATCGCCCCAAAACCCCGATGTCCTAGCAAAAACCAAGTTTCAGACTCTCGATGGCAATGCGCCACTCGTCCTCGGACACCGTGGCGCAAGTGGCAACCGCCCAGAACATACCCTCGAAGCTTATAAACTTGCGATCGCGGATGGTGCAGATTTCATTGAGCCAGACTTAGTAGTCACCAAAGATGGTGTCCTCATCGCGCGTCACGAGCCGATGCTAGCCGTTGTTGCCTTGAATGCTGACGGTACCATCAAGCGGGATAGTGCTGGTAACTTTGAAATCACGACCACCAATACCAGTACCAATGTCCATCTCAAGCCCGAATTTGCCAGCCGCTTAACTGTCAAAACCCTCGACGGCGTTAAAGTTGGCGGTTGGTTTGCTGAAGACTTCACCTTGGCTGAAGTCAAGACGCTGAATGCGATCGAGCGGCTACCAGCCCTACGCGGTACCAAATACGACAACGACGGACTCAAAGTCCCCACCTTCCAAGAAGTCATCGATTTAGTCAAACAAGTCGAAAAAGACACCGGACGCAAAATCGGGATCTACCCCGAAACCAAGCACCCTAGCTTCTTTGCCTCCCAGGGTACGCTCCTCGATGGCACCACCAAAATTAATGTCAATCTCGGTCAAAAACTCGTTGACACCTTAGTTGCCAGCAACTTTACCGACCCCAAACGGGTATTCATCCAATCCTTTGAAGTTGCCAACCTCAAAGAGATTAATGACAAAATCATGCCAGCCGCCAAGATCGACATCCCGCTGGTGCAACTATTCGGTGGTGCTGCTGGTAAACCCTACGACTTCACCCTCAGTGGTGATGCGCGGACTTATGGCGACCTCACCAAGCCCGCAGAGTTGACAAATATCGCCAAGTATGCAGCAGGAATCGGCCCCGACAAACGCCTCATCGTTCCATCTAGCACCGTAGATCTTGACAAAAATGGCATCCCAGACGACCTCAATGGTGATGGTCAACAAAGTGAAGCCGATCGCGTGTTGGGTACCCCCACAACTTTAGTCAAAGACTCTCATGCGGCTGGGTTACAGGTACATCCTTATACCTTCCGCAGTGAAGGTTTCTTCCTCGCTTCGGACTACAAAGGCGACCCCAAAAAAGAACTAGAGCAGTTTATCAACTTAGGCGTTGATGCCTTCTTCACCGATTTCCCAGGGACGGGTGACTTGGTACGCGACAAACTCGCTGGCACACCTGCGGTCGATAACATCGGCAGTTCGCGCGGATTTGAAGGCATGGCGATCGGTCCTGACAAAAGTACCTTGTATCCCTTATTAGAGGGTACAGTATTTGGCGACCCCGCTGGTTCGCTGCGGATTTATGAATTTGATGTTGCCAGCCAGAAATACAAAGGTCAACTCGGCTTCTACAAAATGGAAGCAGTCGGCAATGCGATCGGTGACATGACCGTCATTAATAATAACGAATATCTGGTCATCGAACGCGACGGTGGACAAGGCGATCTGGCTAAATTCAAGAAGGTCTACAAAGTAGATTTATCGAAGAAAGATGCTAACGGCAATGTTGCCAAAGAAGAAGTCGCCGACTTGTTGAATATTCCCGATCCGTTGGATCTAAACAAAGACGGTAGCACTACTTATCGGATGCCGTTTGTAACGATCGAGAATCTCCTGCTCATCGATGCCAATACCATCTTAGTCGCCAACGACAACAACTATACCTTCTCGATCGGTCGTCCACCGGGCATCGACAACACCGAAATCGTCCAAATTACCCTCGATAAACCCTTGAACATCGACCCCCGCGTCGGTTTGAGTGCCGCCCCAGTTCCCGCACCAACCTTAGTTTCGGGCACATCAGGTAACGACACCCTCCTGGCAGGTGTAACCCCAGGGTTTAGCGGTTTCAATACCAGCGTCTTTGCGGGTTCCGGTAACGATACTGTAGACGTACCCATCGGCGGTGTCAATACTGGTTTCAACCGAATCGATGCGGGTAGCGGTGCCGATACCATGTATGTCGGCAATAACGATCGTGTGTTTGGCAGTGCAGGCGACGATATTTTTGAAGCCAACGATGCCAAAGATTACCGAATTTCTGCGGGTGATAGTAACGATACCCTCTTCCTGGGTACCAACGGTCGCGCTTTAGGTGGCAATGGTACCGACAAATTTTTTGTCGGTGCTGGCGGCGGTAATGTCCTCTCTGGCGGTGCTGGTGCCGACCAATTCTGGATTTATAACGGCGAAGCTCCAGCAAGTGCGAATACAATTGTTGATTACCAAATCGGCACCGATGTATTGGGGATTACTGGCGGAGTTAAATTTACCGACTTGATTCGGACTGGTAATAATATCGCCATCGGCGGTAACACGATCGCAACCCTAACGGGAGTTGAGACTAATACTCTCACCGCCGCTAACTTTGCGTTTATTTAATTTGACTCGAATCGCAAATTGAAAAATCGGCATAACTCACTTAGAAATTGATGAGTTATGCCGATTTTTTAGATAGCTATCGTGAGATTCGGTTAAATTAGTATTGAAGCTATTAACCAGTAACACTACTGATGAAATCCCCATGACTGCCATCACTATCGATACAACTGGACGCTTGGAAATCCCCCTAGAAATTCGCCAACAACTGGGAATAACAATCGCCCAATCTCTCAGCCTGGAAGTTGTCAACGGCTGTATCGTCCTCCAACCGCTCAGACAAGAACCCCAGATTCGTCGTCAAGGTACTGCATTAGTCGTAGAAACATCCCCACTTGGCAACCTCGATTCTTTTTATTCGTCTTAGTACAGTTATTGCCGCAAAAGTTCAGCAGCCAACATAAATAAAGCTCGATCGATACTTTTAGGTCGATCGTTTAAACACTAATCTCCTGAGATAGATAGGAAGCAAATACCAGATGCAAGCCCTAGAAACCCAACCATTATTATTAGATGTCCGCAGCATTACTCTCCGCGTCACTCATGAAGAGTTTGAGAAACTATGCCAAGACAATCCAGAGCGATCGTTTGAATTGACAGCCAGCGGAGAACTAATCGTTATGCCCCCAGTCGGTGGAGAAAGTGGAAGCTACGAATCAGAACTAGGGATCGACTTAGGCAATTGGAATCGTCAAACCAGGCTAGGCAAAACTTTTAGTTCTTCCACCGTTTTTGTCTTACCCAATGGTGCCAATCGTTCGCCAGATGCCGCTTGGGTGGCATTGTCCCGATGGGAAGCTTTGACCCCAGAGCAGCGCAAGAAATTTCCACCCTTGGCACCAGATTTTGTCATAGAGCTGCGCTCGGCAACCGACAGACTGCCGCCATTGCGAGAAAAAATGGAAGAGTACAAAGCGAATGGGGTGCGGCTGGGCTTACTCATCGTTGGCGGAGCCTCTCTGAAAGAGAATCCTCAAAATAGACAAGTAGAAATCTATCGACTCGGACGCGAACCAGAAAGCCTAACATCGCCAACTTCAATCGACTGTAGTGAAGTCATGCCCGATTTTATCCTCAGCCTGAGTGAAATCTGGTAATTTCACAGTTTGCATCAGCGGTTCGCTATCCACCTAGCTGCTGTAACTGTTGCATCAGCCAATTAGCGGCTGCCGTATTCGTTTCCGTCGCCAGCCGTTCTAATGTTTGCTCTACCAACTCGATTGATAATCCCGTCAACACGTTAGAAACTCGAATTGATTCGTAGGCACCCTGAGCATTCAAACCAAAAGCAAACAAGCGCATTCCTTTGACATCGACAACCCAATATTCAGCAATGCCCAAGCTCGCATAAATTTGTTTTTGCTCGTCGAGATCGATATCGAGATTAGTATCGGCAATTTCCCCTACTAAATCGGGCAATCGATGACGACTCAGATCGATGCGGCGGGATTCGCCAGTTTGCCATTTAGGAATATTCTCGCCTTTATACAGTACCAAATCCGGCGCGCTTGCCTGCTGAGTTTCGGCTCGTTCGATCGAGCAGCCACCAAAAGATTCGATCGCTGGTTCTGGGTGCAAAAATGCCCAAATAAAGAAAATGCCCGTAAACAAGTCAGCAAAGCGAGCGTGGTTGATACCTATATTGCCCATATCGATTCGCAACCATCCGTTGTTAAATGAAATTTTGTGCCACTCCAAACGATCGCTATCTCTGGCATCGAGATAGTCTTGCCAAGTAGCGTCGGCTCTTTGACTGATGGTGGCAGCTTGAGTAGATCTGTCTAGGGAGATAGTCACAATCTAATGCCTCACGATGGTAATTCATTTATATTAGCTCGATCGCGATCGTTCGATCGGCTCCTTCGCGCATACAGTCACAGAAGTTGGTAATCTTGCCACCTTGGTTCTCATCATAAGCTGCTGAAATAGTTGCTCTAAAACCAGATTTTATAGAGCGTTCTATTAAATTTGACTCGATTAAGTTGAGTTCCCACCACGGTTCTGCATTATCAAAATATTAATGTAAGTTTAAGCTTGAATTAAAGAGTTGGACTTAGACAAGTAATTTAAACTAGACGCGATCGTTTTGGCACAGCATCCATTGACGATTAACAGTTTACTAGAGGCTTGACCGATCGATATACCAAATCTGCTTTTGTTCGAGTTCCTCATTTTGACAATAGACTATGAATACAGTTAGTGGCACGAATATTCGCTTCGCTCAGTTTAATGCTTCTTTAAATCGTAACGCTGACGGTCAACTAATTAACGATCTATCAAATCCTGCAATTTCCGATACTAGAGCGATCGGATCTGCTGACAATCCCAATCGTAATCAAGAACTCCGCATTCAACAAGCCAAAAATGCAGCGGAAATTATTCAGCGCAATAATCCCGATGTATTGTTAATTAATGAGTTTGATTTTAATACCGCCAATCCAAATAAAGCGGTCGAACTATTTATCAATAATTTTCTCAAAATCGGACAGAATGGTACTAGTCCGGTAGATTATAAATATTTTTATATCGCGCCGAGCAATACTGGGATTCCATCAGGATTAGACCTCAATAATAATGGTAGCATCGTTACTACGCTCACCGATGGGATTGGCGATAATGGCTACGGTGACGACTCATTTGGATTTGGTAACTTCCCAGGTCAATTTGGGATGGTGGTGCTGTCAAAGTACGAAATCGATACGGCAAATGTAAGGACTTTTCAGAATTTTCTCTGGAAAGATATGCCAGGTGGCTTACTCACCAACGATCCGACGATCGATAATCCCGCTACGCCAGTTAATGAAAACCTCAAGGGTTTCTACTCTCCAGCAGAAATTGAAAAATTGCGGTTATCTTCTAAGAGCCATTGGGACGTACCGATTAAAGTTAATAACGAAATAGTTCATGCCCTCGTCAGCCACCCCACGCCGCCTGTTTTTGATGGCACTGAAGACCGGAATGGTAAGCGGAATGCTGATGAAATTCGCTTTTGGGCGGATTATGTTTCGCCAGGGCAAGGTGGCTATATTTACGACGATAAAGGTGGCAAAGGGGGGATTGCTGGCGGTTCGAGTTTCGTAATTATGGGCGACCAAAATGCCGATCCGCGCGATGGTGATAGCTACAATAATGCGATTAGTCAGTTGTTACGCAATCCCAATATTAATACCAATTCGACTCCGACTAGTGCAGGCGGAGTCCAACAGTCAGCACTTCAGGGTTTAAATAATATTACTCAAACTGGAAATCCGGCGTTTGATACGGCTGATTTTGCCGATAACGGGACGAACCCTGGTAATTTGCGGACTGATTATGTGTTGCCATCTTCAGATCTGACAATTAGTAATAGCGGCGTATTTTGGCCGTTAAATATCGATCCGACATTTGCACCCGTGGGTGTATTTAATCCGGCTTTACCTGGTGGTTATCCGACTTCAGATCATCGTTTGGTATTTGCCGATGTCTTAGTAGGGGTAACGCCGAGCGGGAAATCGATCGCGAGTGCGGGTTTTGTCGGTCAAAAGATTTTACCGACTGGATTTATCCCGGCTGGTGCAGGGGGGAAAATCGACGGCGTAGATGTGCCATTGGGTGGTCTATCTGGCGTAACTTATGATGCGGCGAACGATCGATATTATGCGATTTCTGACGATCGAACTTCCAATGCGCGGTTCTATACATTCACCCTCAATCCAGTTACTAACGACGTAACTTTTACTAATGTCGTCCAACTCAAGGATGCCAGCGGCAAACCCTTCGCAGCCAATAGTCTCGATCCTGAAGGGATTGCCCTCACCCAAAATGGTACTGTATTCATCTCGTCTGAAGGTGAAGCCAACTCAGCCGTAGGGCGCGTTTCCAATCCATTTATCAAAGAGTTTTCCCTGACTACCGGAACCGAAATTCGATCGATCGCCGTACCGACTAAATTCTTGCCCAAAGTTACCGATACTAATAGCAATGGCATCGTCGATGCGCCAGATACCCAGACAGCCGGAGTGCGGAATAATCTGGCGTTCGAGAGTCTGACGATCTCACCCGACCAAAAAACGCTCTACACCGCTACTGAAAACGCTTTATTCCAGGATGGCGATCGAACTACAGTGACGACTGGCAACCGATCGCGGATCGTCCAATATAATCTAGTCAGCGGACAACCTGAGAAAGAATATCTCTACAATGCCGATGCAGTTGCCAAGGCGCCAATTCCGGCTACAGGCGCGAGTGACAGTGGTTTGGTCGATTTGCTCGCGATCGACGCTCGGGGCACCTTCTTGGCTCTAGAACGCTCGTTTGCGGTGGGACAAGGCAACACGATTAAGGTCTATGAAGTCACGATTCAAGGAGCGACGGATATTAGTACGATCGATTCGCTTAATAGTATAACTGCCACTCAGTTACAGGCGATCGCTCCCGTCCAAAAACGGTTAATCTTGGATCTAGACTCGCTGAAGCTGCCTAATAGCGACGGCAATCATCCCATGGGGACGGATAATATCGAAGGCTTGGCATTTGGGCCGAAACTAGCCGACGGTCGCCAGTCGATCGTGCTAGTCAGCGATAATAACTTCAGTGCGACCCAGTTTACCCAGATTATTACCTTGGGTGCTGACTTGGTGCCCACCGCCACGCCGACTGTCGAAACTCGTCCCGCGCTCATAGATAATAGTGCGCTACCCTTTAGTCAGCGGGCAGATGCTGACGATCCGGCGGTGTATGTCAATGCGACTGACTCAGCGAAAAGCTTGGTAGTTACGAGCGTTAAAAATGGCGGCTTGCGGGTTTACGATTTATCCGGCAATCTGATTCAGACGATTAATCCCAGCAGTCCCGACGTGCGTTACAACAATGTGGACTTGCAATATGGCTTCACATTAGGCGGACAAAAAATCGATATCGCCGTCGCTAGCGATCGTAATAACGATAAACTAGCGATCTTCAAGATAAATCCTGCTGGTACGGGTGGTAATTATCTAGAAAATATCACCGACACCAGCGCAGCGACAATCTTCCAAGCCGCGCCTTTTACCGCCCCATTCTCGGCATCGGCGACTAGTGCATATGGTTTGGCTCTCTACCGCAGTCCCATCAGCAACGATTACTACGCCTTCACCAGCCGCCGTCAAACTGGTGATGTCGCTCAACTGAAATTAGTCGATAAAGGTAACGGCAAAATCGGGTACGAACTAGTCCGTAACTTCACGGTTCCATCCCCGACAGCAGCAGCTCTTTCCCCTCAAACTGAAGGCATCGTCGCCGATCAGGAAACCGGATTATTATACATCGGTCAAGAAGATGTCGGCATCTGGAAATATAATACCGAACCCACTGGCGGTAAATTTGGCACCTTAATCGAGCAAGTCAAACCGATTGAAAAAGTCACAGCCAATGGCGGTAAAAATCTTACCCAAGATGTCGAAGGCTTGACCATTTACTATGGGAAAAATGGGACGGGTTATTTACTGGCTTCCAGTCAAGGCGATAATACTTTTGCGGCTTACACTCGCGAAGGTAATAATGATTTTATCGGACGGTTTGGCGTTGGGAGTAACGGCTCGATCGATAGCGTCCAAGAATCTGACGGTGCGGAAGTAATTAACTTACCATTGGGTGCGAATTTCCCGAATGGATTATTCATCACCCAAGATGGTAGTAACGATCCTGCTACCATTGTCGCTGGCGAGAATATCAGCTCCAACTTCAAATTCGTACCGTTTGAAAATATTGCTAATACCTTCGCCACACCGCTAAAAATCGATACCACTAGCTACAATCCGCGCAATCCCGTAGCACGGTTGGGTGCAGTCGAGTCAGCTTTCCCCAATGGTGTAGCCAGCGGCGATACCACTCAGAACTCTACAGTATTGTGGACGCGATCGAATGTTCCTGGTAAAGTCACCTTTGAATACTCTACCAAGGCTGATTTTAGTTCGATCGCAGGTACCCAAACCGCTACTGCCACCAACCCCTCCAAACCAGTCAAAGTCGATGTCACTGGCTTGAGTGCAAATACTAGCTACTTCTACCGCGTCACTGATGTCAACGGCACCAAAACCGCTGGTAAATTCAGCACGGCGGCGGCTGTCGGTCAACAGACAGGCTTGAAATTCGGCGTATCCGGCGACTGGCGCGGCGAACTCGCACCTTATCCAGCAATTAGTAATGCCGACACCGCCAACCTCAAATTCTTTGTCGAACTCGGCGATACCATTTACGGTGATGTAGCTTCTCCGGCTGTCAAAAACCCCGACAGTACCGAAAAATCTCAAGCTACTACCTTGGCAGAATACCGCGCCAAAAATGCGGAAGTTTATAGCAGTCGCTTCGGTCAAAATACTTGGGGCGACTTACGTGCATCTACTTCCATCTTAGCAACCATCGACGACCATGAAGTCACCAACGACTTCGCAGGTGGTGAGAGTTTGGCGACTGCTACTGCTGCCGAGCAAGCTTTATACGGTGCCAAGACGGGTTTAATCAACGACTCGCCCCTGTATGAAAACGGCCTCCAAGCCTTCCAAGAATACAACCCGATTCGCGACCTCACCTACAACACCCCAGGCGATGCCCGTACCGACGGCGAACGCAAACTCTATCGTGCCAATACCTTCGGTAACGATGCCGCCACCTTCGTCCTCGATGCACGTTCCTTCCGCGATAAAGAGTTGCCCGATGTCACCAACCTCGCCGACCAAGCCCAAGTCGGTAAATTCCTCGTCGATTCCTTCAATCCCACACGGACGATGCTGGGCAAACAACAGGTAGACGACCTCAAACGGGATCTGCTCCAATCCCAGCAAGATGGCGTGACCTGGAAATTTATTATGGTGCCCGAACCGATCCAAAATATCGGCGTATTGGCAGCCGCCGATCGATTTGAAGGTTATGCTGCCGAGCGGACGGAAATCCTCAAATATGTCAACGACAACAAAATCGAGAACGTCGTCTTCGTCGCCGCCGACATCCACGGTACCTTAGTCAATAACCTGACTTACCAAAATGCCCCAGGTCAAGCCCAAATCGCCACCAGTGCCTTTGAAATCACCACGGGTTCTGTCGCGTATTCCCAGCCTTTCGGGCAGACTGTAGCGCAATTAGGCGCGGCTCTGGGCGTAATTACACCTCAGCAGCAAGCATTGTACGACTCACTCCCAACCGCAGGTAAGGACACCTTCATCAAAGGTGTCGTCGATAACGGACTGCAACCATTAGGTTACGATCCGCTCGGCTTAGACAAAAACCTGTCCCAAGCCAATGGCTTAATTAATGCCAAGCTCCTGCAAGGCGATTATGTCGCCACCCATGTCTACGGCTGGACGGAGTTTAATATCGACAAACAAACTCAAAAACTTACCGTCACCACTTACGGGGTCGATTCCTACACCCGCGCCGAACTCGAAGCCAACCCTGACGCAATTACCAGCCGTCAGCCCAAGATCGTCAGTCAATTTGAAGTCACTCCCAACAATGTCGCCCCGACTCTAGTTGCGGGTACTGCGGGAGCCGATAATCTCATCGCTGGCATCACCCCCGGATTCGACGGTTTCAACGATAACGTTTTTACGGGTTCCGGTAACGACAGCGTAGATGTCCCGATTTCTGGTGCTAATGGTGGCAACAACCGCGTCGATCTCGGTACTGGTGCCGATACCATTTTCGTAGCTAATGGCGATCGCATTTTCGGCAGTGCTGGCGACGATATTTTCGAGGCTACCGATGCCAAAGACTATCGGATCTCCGCTGGTGCTGGTAACGATACCCTGTTCCTCGGTGCCAACGGTCGCGGTTTAGGTGGCGACGGTAACGACAAGTTTTTTGTCGGAACTGGCGGCGGTAACTTCCTCTCCGGTGGTGCTGGTGCCGACCAGTTCTGGATTTATAACGGCGAAACTCCGGCAAGTGCGAACACAATTGTCGATTATCAAATTGGCACTGATGTTCTGGGTTTTACTGGCGGTGTTAAATTTACTGACTTGACTCGGACTGGTAATAATATCGCACTCGGCGGTAACACGATCGCGACCTTAACTGGAATTGAGACGACTACTCTCACCGCAGCTAACTTTGCGTTCATCTAATTCCAATTACACACTCGGCACAACTCATCTTCTTGACGAGTTGTGCCGATTTTTTTAGAGGTTCGATCTTCAGGATCGAATCAATCACTTAGTTGCCAAACGTATTTATCAGTACAATCGAGATAGCCCGCCATCGATCGAACTAGCACAAAAATACCACAAACGTCCCAAAACTCTTTATCCTAGAGGGTAGGTGAACTCCCTTTCTTCAATCGCTTATGATTCCTCTGCAACTGTCACTCAAAAACTTTCTCAGTTACAGTGAAGCCAGTTTGGACTTTACGGGGCTGCATACCGCTTGTATCTGCGGTGCCAATGGTGCGGGTAAGTCATCCCTATTAGAGGGGATTACCTGGGCGATTTGGGGGGAATGTCGGGCGGTGAGTGAGGATGATGCGATCTCTAATGGGGCGATGGATGTCCGGGTAGATTTTACGTTTGGGATGCACGGCGAAACTTGTCGGATCATTCGGACGCGTCAGCGGGATGGAAATGGGGCGTTGGAGTTTCAGATCCAGACGAGTGGGGGGCAATTTCGGACGCTGACGCAGAAGGGGATTCGTTCGACGCAGGCTTTAATTGATGATTATCTCAAGATTGATTATGAGACGTTTATTAATTCTGCTTATTTGCGTCAGGGGAAGGCTGATGAATTTATGCGGAAAAAGCCGACCGATCGCAAGCAAATTTTAGCAGATTTATTAAAGCTCGATCGCTACGAGCAATTAGCCGATCGAGCCAAAGATACGGGGAAGCAATACAAGCTCCAAGTCGAAGTATTGACCGAAAATTTAGCTCAGGCGCAGCTTCAACTCGCCCAAATCGATGGCATTACTCAGCAGCGCGATGAGGTGAAAGTCGAACTCAGTGCGTTGCAACAGTTACAACTCACCCAGGAACAGGAATTAGAAGGTTTTAAAACGATCGCCAGACAGCGAGAAACGTGGCAGCAACAGTTGGCTTGGGAGCAAAAACGCGATCGCGAATTGCAGCAAGCAGCGACCCAAATCCAGGTAGATCTTCAGGTAGTGACTACCGATAAACAACGGCTAGATGAGCTGTTAATTAGATCGGATGACATTGCTACTGCTTATCAAGCTTATCTGGGGTTACAGCAGCAAATTGAGGTGTTAGATCGGCAATTTAATAACGATCGGCAGTATCAGATCGATCGCCAAAAATTACAGCAGCAATTAGATCGCCAAACTCAAGCATTGCAATTAAGTCTCGGTCAAAGTCAAGCGCAATTAGCGGCGCTCGAACGTCAAGAAATAGAATTAGCTGAAATTTTAGCCACAGTCGGCGATGTCACTAAAGGGGTCGCTCAATTACAAGTATGTCGTCAGCGATTGTCAGAGCTAGATCGACTGCAAATCGCCGTGTTACCGCTTCAGCAAGAGCGAGTGGGATTGGAGGCAAAGATCGATCGACAGACTGCGAAAATTCAGGCTCAATTAAATGAGTTAGTTTTGCGCGAACGTCAAATTAAAATTAAAACAGCCGAGCGATCGCAATTAGTCGATCGGCTTAATTTACTCGATACTCAGCTTGCCGAGTTAGAGCGAAAGCAAGTATATCAAAAGCGAGTAGAAGAAAAAGGTTTAACTAAGAGAGAAAATATCCAGCGGCTAGAGGCAGATACCCGTAATTATCAGCGACAATTAGGCGAATTAGACCGTAAATTAGAGCTACTAGCAACTCCTGATGCCAGTTGTCCAGTGTGCGATCGCCCGTTAGATGAAAACCATTGGGAACATGTTTTAAGTAGCGCCCAAGCCGAACGTGCTAATGTCGAGCAACAGATATCAGCAACTCAGGAAGAACACTCGCGCTACGTCCGCGAACGTGAAGATCTCCTCACGGAATATAAGCAGATCCAGCGCGAGTTAGCAGGCTCGGAAAGTCTCCGCGAACAGCGCGGTAATTTGCAAGCACAATTAGATTCAATTTCCGAACTCGAAGTCAATCTGCAAGAAATTGCCAGCGAAAAGTCGCAAATCGAACTTGAGATCGAGTCTAAAAGTTATGCAAGTGAATTACAATCTCAATTGCAAGAAATTAGTATCAATATTGCCGCGATTAATTATAGCGAACAAAGTCATGCCCTAGCCAGAGGTGATGTCGATAAATTGCGGTGGGTAGAGATCAAACAAGAGAAAATCAAAGATGCCGATCGCAAGCAGCAACAATTAAGCATCCAGAAACAACAATTAGCTACCGAACTTGTCACCATCGAAGCAAATATTACCAGACTCCAAACAGACTCAGACTTGCAACTCGAACTGCAAACTATTATCCGCCAAATTAACGAACTAAAATACGATCGCGACTATCACCAGCAAGTAGCCACCGAGTTGCGTCAATCCCAATCAATCCAACTTCAATATCAAGAAGTTCAACAAGCGAAACAAACTCAGCCGCAGTTACTCACACGCATTAACTCACTTCAAGCTAATGAGTCACAAAATACCATCGATCGACAAAAATCCAACTTAGAGATCGATCGTATCAGCTTAGAGATTGCCAAAATCCCCGATAGTGACGAGCGAATATTAGCAGTCGAGCGCCTACTAGCCGAACGCCGCCAGCAGTTAGATACCAATCTCTCAATTCTCGGTAGCCTCGAACAACAGCTTACTCAACTCAATAATATTCAAGAACAACTGCGATCGCAACAACAGCAGCTCGATACCTGCAAACAGCAGCAAAAAATCTACGACGAACTCGGAAAAGCCTTCGGTAAAAACGGCATTCAAGCTTTAGTAATCGAAAACATTCTGCCCCAGCTAGAAGCTGAAAGCAATCAAATTCTTTCCAAGCTAAGTAACAATCAATTTCACGTTCAATTTATTACTCAAAAAGCAACTAAAAGCAGCCGTACTAAAAAAGCTAGTGTTAAGAGTGCTAAATATATCGATACTTTAGATATCGCGATCGGCGATGCTAATGGTACTAGAGCCTATGAAACCTACTCGGGTGGCGAAGCTTTTCGGATCGATTTTTCGATCCGCCTCGCACTTGCTAAGCTGCTCTCCCAACGGGCGGGAACTCCCTTACAAATGCTGATCGTCGATGAAGGATTTGGCACTCAAGATCGCGAAGGCTGCGATCGCTTAATTTCGGCAATTAATGCTATTTCTGGTGACTTTGCCTGTATTCTTACTGTCACTCACATGCCACAATTTCGGGAAGCCTTTCAAACCCGCATTGAAGTCCATAAAACTGCCAAAGGCTCGCAACTACAAGTAATCACATAAATCGATTTTGTTTTTAGATCGTAATGTCAGGGCTGGAATTTTCCCCAGCCTAATCTAAGCTGCACTCTTACTATCATCTACACATTAGTAGTTTAGTAACAAGATTTAGCTCAAAATACGCTTGCCAGAAATAAATTATCACTCCTTACCATCTGTCAATCGGACGATGGCTTAATTTTATGTATCTATCGATGGGCGGTATTTATCTAGTCGATAAAAGCTCATAATAATTGATATTGTTCACCCAGTATTATGTCTAATTCATGCGCGCAAAAGTAACGCGATCGGGCTGAATTTTGAGATTGAAATATTTACAGAGAAATACATTTAGCTGCTGGATGTAACTTTCTAAATGGCTATCTATATTAGCTGGAGCGGGTTTTTATTGGATTAGGAGCTAGTAGTGAATAACAGAAAAATAGCTTTTGTCAAGTACGGTGGATTCTCACATGTAAATGAGATGGTTGTGGAAATTCTCACTAGAGAATTTCCCAATCTTGAAATTGAAACAATTGATGTTTTCACCGATTTAGTCAACACCAAAGACTTGGCAACCATCTTTCATACTCTTAATGAATACAGCAAAGAAATATTCGATCGGACGCTGCATATCGGTAACAGAAGACTTTACACCAGCTATTTTTTCCACAAGCTGAGAAAGGCGTTAGTCAAGAGACTGGCAGGTCGAAACTATTTGTTTACATTTCAAACACAATCTTTATTTGATGCGAGTATTCCTGGTATACCGCACTTTGTCTATACAGATCACACTGCCTTAGCAAATCTCACTTACCGAGGTTTCGATCGCGCAAAACTACCCTCTAGCGCGTGGATTGAGTGCGAGCGAGAGATTTATCACAATGCAACTCTCAATTTTACGATGAGTGAAAATGTTGCTGACTCGATCGTCAAAGATTATGGTGTCCCGGCACATAAAGTAGCAAACATCCTGTGTGGCCCTTGCCTGAATGTACCGCAAGCGGAAGTATTTGACGATAATAGATATCACCATCAGAAAATTTTGTTTGTTGGGATCGAATGGGAGCGAAAAGGTGGCCCGATCTTAGAAGAAGCTTTCAAAATGGTACTAGATAAATTTCCAAATGCCACTCTAGATATTGTCGGTTGTTCGCCTAAAGTCACTACTCCCAATTGTAATATCGTCGGTAAAGTTCCCTTGCCGGAAGTCTCTGAGTATTATAAAAAAGCCTCTGTGTTTTGTTTGCCGACTAGATTCGACCCCAATCCTAATGTCTGTTTTGAAGCGATGGCTCATAAACTGCCAGTGATTACCACAAATGGCGGCTCGCGACCTGAATTTACGATCGAGGGAAAAAGTGGCTATCTTGTCGAAGTAGATAATCCTCACCAGCTTGCTGAAAAAGCGATCGAACTGCTCGCATCTCCACAAAAATGTAAATCTTTTGGTGAATACGGTCATCGGATGGTTTGGGACAAATATACCTGGGAGAAAACAGGTGCCAGAATCAGCCAAAATATCGACAGATTTCTCTCGTGTAGGCCGATCTAGTCGATCTTTCAGTTCGCTTGGCGATCGACATGATTGAGTGCCATGTGATACTAAATCCGCCTTGCCCTCACCCCGCCATCGCCTCTGGCTCTGGCTCCCCTCTCCCAAGCTTGGGAGCGACCCAAATCGCGCTGAGGTTCCCTCAGCGTGCGTTTGGGTCAAGACAGAGGGGTTGGGGGTGAGGGCTGAGGTTCGTAAGTTGTACAAACCGGATTTGATGTGGGAGCGTTGTATCATAGCTAAATGAGCGAAAATACCGAGTTGCCATTAGCACAGCACGATCGATCGATCCCGAATGTA
>NZ_JANMZA010000506.1:0-3163 GCF_031382685.1 Chamaesiphon sp. OTE_8_metabat_110
CATACCGTCTTAGAATTCCTGACTCCAGATTTACTCGAATTAGCATTACAATTAGGCTGGCTCGATCGAGCTGGCATCTCGATCGCGACTGGTGCTAAAATTTATGCTTTCTATCATTCCACATTTCAGGAATACTTTGCCGCTCGATCGATCGCCGATTGGCATTACTTTTTCATCGGCGATCTCCATCGACAATCGCCGATTTTTAGTCCACATTGGCAAGAGACAATTCTATTTTGGTTTGGGAGAGGGGATATTGCCGCTAGTGAAAAAGAGTCCTGTTTAGCAGCTTTAATTGATTTCGAGCGAGCGAGCGGTGGCTTTTATCACTATCGCGCTTATTTTCTCGCCGCCGCCGCAATTGCTGAATTTCCCGAATCAAAATACACCCAGACAATTATCGATCGGTTATTAACATGGCGATTTGCCGAATATATACCCGAACAAAATCTCTGGCAATTTTATCCTTTACCGATTCAAGATGGAGCGAGATTAGCACTCAGACAAACCGATCGGATCGCGGCTATTGCTGGTTTAGAAAGATTCATTTTAACTGTCAGAAATCCTTTCTTACGCTGGCAAGCTGCCCATAGCCTCGGCAAAGTATTCGATCCGGGTAATAAAATTGCAATTGAGTCATTAGTTGACTCGATCGCGACAGTCTCTAATAGCGATATCTGTATTAAAATTTGTGAGTCAGTTTGTAAAATCGACCCAAACTATAATGATGTCGCGATCGACAAACCGATCGAACTCATCAAAACTAGTGCAGCTCCAAATATTGTCCGCAAAGCGGCTTTCATGCTGGGTAAAACATCACTGGAGCGATCTTTATCGAGCGATAAATATATCGAACTATTCAATTTGGCGATCGATACATTAGTCTCGATCGTGAAGGAGCATAACGAACCAACACAATTGTCACCGAATGCTCATCAACTTGCCGCATTAGAAAATCTGCGGCAACTTGCCCCGACACATCCTGTCGCACAGAGCCAATTTAAAACCAAACAAACCTTACCCAGCAGCACCCGTAATCGCGCCAAGAAAGCTGCTCATCAACGTGGTAATGATATCGCAATATCCATACTTGCCAATAAACTACTAACTACAACTAATCCCGAAACTCAACGTCGCTATGCTTATCAGTTGGGAAAATTTGAGCTTGGACACCCCTTAGCAGTAGAGACATTATTAGAGTTAATGTCTTCATCCCACCCAGCAAGTTTCTACAAACGCACTGGTGAATATCTCAAGGAAATCTTATTAGATGAACAATTACCATTGGTAGTTAAGGCGCTAAAAGTTAAAATTTCGGATCTCGATCGCGGCGATCGCTCGGCGGCGACTATTCAATGTTATAAATTACTTTGGTATTGTGCCGATCGATTATCTTATCAAAAATTTGTTTGGGTTTGGAATCGATCGGACTCTATTTTACCAAGCGATCGTCACCTTGAGAAACGTGAGTAAATAGTCAATGATGTATCAATTTCAAATTGGTAAATCGACTCGGAACTCTAAGAGTTGCCCTTCTTCACTACCAAACTTGAGCTGCATTCCCGACTGGAGTGGAAATTCACCACCGTGAATCTTGTGCCATTTATTATCGCGATCGAGTACATAACTACCAAAGCGGGACGAGTCGCGCAGGTAATAAATCCCGTTCATCACATCAGTCATCGAAGTAGAACGATAGATAATTTCGGCATGACGTTGAGATACCCAAGGTTCGTGAATTATCAGATCGTTATCGCTAGATCTACCAACTCGCATCAAGCCATGTCCGATCGGGAAATCGGGATGAGTATGAAAACTTAAAGACCGCATAAATGCCGCTGGAATTAATTGTGGCACAGACGGTATCTCCGTAATTGCTGCCTCTAACGGTCGAATTAATTCACCATTAAACTCCGGGTGCATGTAGAGAATCGGCAGCGTCCAAGCAGGTTGATTGAACTTGTATAAAATCAATAATTGTTGTCTGGCGATCGCCGCCGCTTCATCGATGCTCAGTCGTTGTGCCAATGCCTGCGTAAACGTCTGAATAAAGCTCAACGCCTCTCGATCGGCGATCGTATCGCGCATCGCCAGCACCGCAGGGACACCATAATGTAGCAACACCTCAGCCAGACTGCTGCGCGGGACGGCTCGCTGTTGATGTTGATACGGTTGCGCGCCCCAACAGGAGTTAAACACTGCTAGTTTTACTCTACACCGGACGAGTAATTGGGCGAGTTCCGTACCATTCATGCCGCCGAGATTGTTGAGCATCACCAATCCGCCTTCTGCCGCAGGCATCCCATGTCCGGCATAAAAAAATAAATTGTACTGCTGACTTTCTAATGCGGCGATCAGTTCAGCAGGCGTTGGTTGCACCAATGTATCGACTTGACATCCGGCTGGATTGAGGCGATTGGGCGGATTAAACCCGCTTGGCATCGTATTTTGGAGTGCTTGGGCGATCGTCGCGGCTTCCTGCTGGAGATCGAGCTGCGGACTACCAGGAATATTTTTCCCCAGCACTAGGAGAATTTTGATGGCTCGATCCAACCGTTGCGGCGGTAACGAATCGACATCGCTATTAGTGCGGCTGAACAACACCTGTCGATCGATCGAGATTGCTGGCTTCCCCGGCTGTGGCTGGATGATTTCCCACGGGAGGGGGATTAGATCGGGATCGCGCACTTCCAAGCGCAGACGGAGCAATTTGCCCTGCCCGATCGCCATTCCTTGACTTTGAGCGAAAGCATTCCCCGTTTGGCGACACAGCAGCCATTTCCACAAGCTCAATCCCAAGTGCTGCATTAAATTGGCACTATAAATCTGGGGTTGTGGCGCATCCACTGGCGCTACCGCTGCTAAATCCAGCTCGGGAATGCTCGACTCCTGATGACATGGCAAACAATAAGGTCTACTTCCCGGACTAAACAACGCTTGCCATCCCAGCCATACTTGGGATAGCTCGATCGTCCAATGACAATTTTCAATTACGGAGCCGCCAGGATAAGGTGCTTTCAGAACCCACACGGCATAATTATCTGGCGTGTCTGTACCCAAACGCGCCACTGCAATATTTAGAGAAGGATGTTCATCCACGGATAGAGGATTGAGAATAGGGGTATGAAATGTACGCACGGTGGAAATAACGATCGAGATGATG
>NZ_JANMZA010000520.1:0-2121 GCF_031382685.1 Chamaesiphon sp. OTE_8_metabat_110
ATCCACTATCCACTATTCACTATCCACTATCCACTACTCATTAGTAAATTTGTTTGAATGCAAAATATCAATAAGATTGTCTCGATCGCCAAAATGGCCGAACTCCTCATAATTCACTGGACATTTCGCTCGGTTCGACTAAGTTAAATAGCTGACCGAACCGAACGATAATTGAGGTCATTAGGCGCTCAAAAACTGGTAAATCTCGGCATCGGTGGGTTGGGCATCGATCGCGCCAGGTTTGAGCGTCGTCAAAGCTCCAGCAGCAGCGGCATAGCAGACTATTTCTGGAGCAGATTGGGCTGTCCCCAACTGATGTATCAATCCGGCGACAAAGGCATCCCCAGCCCCGGTAGTATCGATCGCGTTGACACTAAAAGCAGGCTGTTCGCCAGCAAACCCATCTAACCAGTATTCACACACATTGCCACCATCGGTGACAAAAATTCCCATGGCTTTGGGTAAGTATTCGCAGAGCAGTTGGGGCGATGTTTGCCCATAAATTAGTTCGGCTTCTTCTTTGGCAAACTTGACATAATCCGCACTGGCGAGGAGTCTTTTTATCGCGGGAATAGCTACTGTCGGCGATGTCCAAAAAGTCGGTCGCCAGTTGATATCTACTACGATCTTCACCCCCTGAGCGGTGGCAAATTCTACAGCTTGCCAAGTACTCGCCGCACTGAGCGGATATGCTAATGCTAATGTCCCCAGTAATAAAAAGTCCGCACCTATAAATAAGTCTCTCGACACTACACTCAATTGGGTGTCGGCAAATTTATCGGTCGCAATCCCCCCAAAATCGCCAAAAATGCGATCGCCATCTGCGGTTCGTACTACATATACCTGCCGCGTTGGGGCGGTGGGATGGCGTTGTAAGCCAGTCAGATCCACACCTTGAGTTGTCAATTTGTCCGTCAATTTCTCGCCAGCTTCATCGGTACCGACACAGCCGATAAATCGCGATCGATCGCCCATTTTGACGAGCGCACAAGCCACATTCGCAGGTGCGCCACCCGGTAACGGCGTCCAAGATGCGACTAGCTCGCGACTGACACCAATCTCATTTGCTAACAGATCGAAGAGTACTTCACCAAGACAAATGACGGTAGACATTTAGGGGGTGGGGGTTGGAGGATAGGGGGGAGGTAAGAGGGAAAAGGGAAAAGGGGAAAGGGGAAAGGTAATGGAGGGATTAAACCTTTGATAATTTTGAGTGGTACCAAAAATATGCGATCGCAACTAAATCTAGATGAATAACGATCTTGACCGACTATTAACCAGTTATCATTATGACTTACCGGAGGAATCGATCGCGCAGACTCCTGTAGTACCGAGAGATCGATCGCGGCTGTTGGTAGTCGAAGCGGGTGAGGGCTATCAACATCGTCACTTTCATGAGATTGGCGATTTTCTCAATCCGGGAGATTTGCTTGTATTTAATAATACTCGCGTCATTCCCGCGCGGATTTATGGTGCCAAAACCACAGGCGCACCTGTGGAAATTTTGCTGTTATCCGAGCAGCAACATAATAGTTGGTTGGCGCTGGTAAAACCCGGACGCAAGCTCAAAGTCGGTACCCAAATTATTTTCCCTGCACGCGATCGATCGGGTGAAATTCCCCAGATTACAGCGACAATTATTGCTAGAGATGAAGTTACTGGTGGTAGGTTACTGCAATTTGAATTACCCGACGACATCCCCCTGCTGCAAGTGTTGGCTGACTTTGGCGAACTCCCGCTACCGCCATATATCAATGCCAGTACTTCGACTCCCGATCAGTATCAAACTGTCTATGCCAAAGTTCCCGGTGCGGTAGCAGCACCCACGGCTGGGTTACATTTTACGCCGGAATTACTCGATCGATTGACCGCCAGTGGTATTCGCCAAACTCACGTTACGCTCCATGTGGGTGTGGGGACTTTTCGCCCCGTCGAAGCCGAGGATATTACCACCCATCAGATGCACCATGAATGGCTAGAAATTACCAGCGAGTCGATCGAGCTAATTGCAGCCACTAAAGCCGCTGGTGGCAAGGTATATGCCGTGGGGACAACTGCGGTGCGCGTCCTGGAAACGGCAGCTCAGACGGGCACGTTGCAGCCTTACAGCGGCGATACGAA
>NZ_JANMZA010000524.1:0-8947 GCF_031382685.1 Chamaesiphon sp. OTE_8_metabat_110
AATGGTTGGTTATTCACGAATAAAGGTGGCGGTTGGGAATTTCCCGCATTTTTTGCCGTTGCTTGTCTCGTGCAGTTTCTATTAGGTGATGGAGCTTATGCGATCGGTTCGAGTTGGAATCGCAAACGCGCTAATGCTCATGAATAGCTTACCCGCATTATTTATTTCTCATGGCGCACCAGATTTGCCGATTCGGGATGGAGCGGTGACGCATTTTTTAAAATCCCTACACCAACAATTTCCCAAACCGAAAGCCATCTTAGTTATTTCCGCTCACTGGAATTCTGCCGAACCGACTGTCAGTAAAGCAATCCAGCCTCAAACTATTTATGATTTTGGCGGCTTTCCAGATGCAGTTTACCAACTCAATTATCCGGCTCCTGGCGCGCCCGCACTTGCCGCTAGAGTCATCAGCCTACTAGCTCAAGCTGGAATCCCCTGTCAAACACATCCTACTCGCGGATTCGACCACGGAGCATGGACACCACTAATTTTGGCATATCCAGATGCCGATATTCCCGTCACCCAGCTCTCGATTCAATACCATGCTGGATCTTTGCACCACTTCCAGATCGGGCAAGCACTCGCGCCTCTGAGAGCAGAAGGTGTGCTGATTTTAGCTAGCGGGAGTGCTACCCATAATCTGTGGGAATTCGATAGTCGCTATGATGCACCGCCACCTGACTGGGTGCGAGTTTTTGATGAATGGTTGGCAGAAAGAATTGCCGAAGGTAATTGGGAAGCTGTATTGAACTATCGCAAAATCGCTCCCTATGCCGAGAAAAATCATCCAACTGATGAACATTTACTACCTTTATTTGTAGCGTTAGGTGCAGGAGGTAATGAGGTAAAAGGGGTGAGATTGCATCATAGCTATAATTACGGCGCGTTTAGCATGGCTGCTTATGCCTTTACAGGATCGGTGTAATCGAGATTAATTATTTAGGAGTAAAATATGTCACTGGGTAAATTAATTGATGGAAAATGGACGACTGAATGGACGGAACACAATGAGCAGGGTCAGTTTCAGCGAATGCCAACAGTGTTTCACAATAAGATTACTCGCGATGGTGCAAGTGGGTTTAAAGCTGAGGCTGGACGCTATCATCTGTATATTTCACTGGGCTGTCCGTGGGCGCATCGCACGGCACTATTATGGAAGCTGAAAGGGTTGGAAAATGTCATCGGATTATCGTTGGCGGAGCCTACCGGAGGTAATCGTCGATCCGGTAATTAGCGACTACGGTTGGAAGTTTTCAGATAAACCTGGGTGTATTCCCGACACCGTAAATAGTGCCGATTACCTCTGGCAAATTTATGTCAAAGCCGATCCCAATTACACGGGGCGTGTCACAGTACCAGTATTGTGGGACAAGCAATCTGGCAAGATTGTTAATAATGAATCGCGGCAAATTATTCAGATGTTAGACAGAGAATTTGGTGAATACGCGAACGACACTAATTTTTATCCCGTAGATTTGCAGACAGAGATCGATCGCGTGATGGATGAAATTTATCAACCGATTAATAATGGCGTATATCGCAGTGGCTTTGCAGTATCTCAAGCAGCATACAATGAAGCCGTGACGGAATTATTTACAGCATTAGAGCATTGGGAAGGGATCTTGGGACAACAGTCCTATCTCTGCGGCGATCGGATTACCATTGCAGACTGGAGTCTATTTACGACATTATTTCGATTCGACCTAGCCTATTATGGTTTGTTTAAATGCAACCTCAAACGATTAATCGATTTTCCCAATTTGTGGAACTACTGCCGCAAATTATATCAATATCCTGGTGTGCGATCGGTTTGTAGTGTCGAGCATGTTAAGCAATTATATTATGCTGGTTTGCCAGAACTAAATCCGAGTAGAATCGTCCCAATCGGCCCAAATCTGAATTTAGATTTGCCGATCGATAATGCAGATATAGCAGTCGCCACATCGGTTAAGACACTATAGATCTCAGTCCGCGTAGGCGGACTTTGCAGCACTAGTGGCGATTTTAATCGCTGTGCTATTTATTAGCAGGTTTGAGTGCGAGCAGCATCTCAACTTGACTGGTATTTTTGTCGGGTTGTGTGGAACTCATACCCAGTCCTTGGATGGAAGTCACGATCGCATTGACATCTGGCGGCATCGACTTACTACCATACATCCCCATTTTGCTATTAACCAGCCCGAATACCTTCTCGACATCGATATAGGCGTAGCTCTGTTTGGAGCCAGAGATCGAGCCGAGAGCGGTAGTATAACCGGGGCTGCGATCGATCGATTCACCCGAGCGGGTAGTAATCTTATCAGCTAAGCCGTCGCCCATGGCGAGGAGTAGAGATTTATCATTGAGCCAGCCATAGCTCAAGATCGTGCCGCCACCAGCAGGCGCGCCGATGTCCACCATTTGGGTATTCCCTACCTGACGGGATTCGACACTCAACCCGTAGCCTCTCGCCATATTGCTCAGTTTAGCCATCGTATTGTCAGTAATGGCGCGATCGGTACTGTCGATCGCCAAGGCACCGCCAAAGCCCAAGGGGGCGGCAATCCCCGTACTTACAGGCATCATCCCGAGGGTATATTCGCCACCCATCCAACCAAAGATATCTTTATCGAGATCTAGTTGCGTAGACTGTGTAAAACTTTGGCGCATTTGGGCAAGACTTTGTTGAGCGGTTGGCTCTGTCGCCACGATTTTATTTGCCTCTGTCCAAATTTGGTTCAAGCCAGTACCGCCAAATAACGCGAAGGTATCGGCGGGAAAATTGCCGAGCGCTTTAGTTGAGGTGGCGGGTAAACTTAATATCGTGCCATCGGTTTTGGCAATTGTTTTCATTCTAATCCCCGCATCATCGATCGCGATGCCACCGCCGACAGACTGAATTTTGTTCAATTGAGCGAGAGTCGCTGCATCGAGTGGGATTGGCTGCTTGCTAGACGCGAGCATTTGTTGCAGCGCTTGGCTGTAGTTGGGGATATAAAAGGCAGCAATCGGCTGTTTGAGTTGGAGGCTATCGCCTCTAAACCAGTCATTTCCGGCTTTGTTAGCCAGGGAAGGTTGCCCGTTGGCAGTATCGATCGCTTGTTCTACCGAGCGTTTTTCAGGTGCGAGTACCAATCGATCGTTAACGAGTGCGCTAAAGGTTTCCCGGCTACCCGTACCGCTATTGGTAATTTTAATCCCTTTGTAGTCGAATTCTTTAGTCGGTTCTTTACTTTGAGCTTTGAGTTTGTTGGCAAAGTCAAGTGCTTTGAGTTTATCCTTAACCCCGATCGCGATTAAGAAGCGCGGGGTGCCAGATTTCGCTTCAGCATTCGGTAAAATTGCCATCATGGTGTTACCCAGCCACGGCTGGACTTCTCGATCGAAATCCATCTGAGTTTGGGCGAGTAACTGCTGTTTTACCTCTTGGATTTGCGCGGTGACAATTTTTTGAGCTTCGGGATTCCCAAATTTTTTTAGCTTCGCCCAGGTTTCGGGTTCGTTAGAGACATACGCTACCATCAAAGCATTTTCTGGAATCACCGTCGCCAGATCTCCCGCGTTACTTTCACCGCTATAAACATATTTATACCCGGCATATCCCGCTCCAGCAGCCGCTACCAATGCTACCGCCGTAATAATACTTTTCTTCGCCATATATTTTAATTTAGTTGGGGGTGACGCGCAGCCACTGTGACTGAGAAAACGCGAGTTGATACTTATCCGATTCAATCGAGCGATATCCAATTCCCGAAAATCGCGATCGATTTAGGAGATACCACCGATCTTCGATCGCGAATTGGCGATCGTCAATAGCTACAGTCGTGAATCGGCGATCGTGCTTACTCACATCGCTGGTGCAAGATGTGAGCTTAACTATTCACCTTACATCTCGATCGGCGACGCCCGCCTTTGTTTCCCGCACTCTTCGTCATCCACTATCCACTATCCACTAGAACACTGATTAACGAGCGATCGACGACAAACCTACATTGACCCTCAGCCAGTAAATCTGTTTCAATAAAGTATAGATAAAATTCAGAGCTGAGGCGGATAAAATGACAGCCATTTCCACGATCGCGGGTAAGTCTGAATCAAATCCTTGCAGCAGTGCCGATTTCCAATGGACGCAGCAATGGTATCCCGTCGCTGTCATTGAATTTCTCGATCCCCACAAACCCCACTCGTTGCAACTATTGGGCAAAAATGTCGTGTTGTGGCGGGATGGAGCGCAACAGTGGCAATGCTTTGAGGATGCCTGTCCCCATCGGCTTGCGCCCTTATCCGAAGGACGTGTAGAAGCCGATGGTACGCTATTGTGCGCCTACCACGGTTGGCGATTTGATGGGGCTGGCAACTGTACCAAAATACCCCAATCCCAAACACCCGAGTTAGAAGCCCAACATCGCGCCAATCCTAAATCCTGCGCGATCGCGTATCCTACTCAGGAAGCACAGGGATTATTATGGGTGTGGGCGGAAGCTGGCACGCAGGGAGCGATCGAGAGCAAAACGCGATCGCCCCGCACCATTCCCGAGCTAGACGATAAATCTGGGCGAGTCGTAAAGCTATTTTGGAATATTCGGGACATGCCTTACGGCTGGGACTATTTCATGGAAAATGTCGCCGATCCCGCTCATGTGCCCGTTTCACATCACGGACTCGTCGGCGATCGCGATCGTGATGCCAAGTATTATGATATGCCCCGATTGCGCGAAATTTCGACTCAGGAGGGCTTTTCCTTCGGCGTGACTCAGGGAGAAGGTGCGCCGATTATGGCAGCCATCCACGACTTCCAGCCGCCTTGTCTGATGAAGATTACGACTACCTTCACCGACGAAGGGCAGCTAATTTTAGTGCTATACGCCATCCCCACTCGCCCCGGTTGGTGTCGGCATATCGGTACCCAGATCTTAGTTAAAAATACTCAGGGTAAATTACCGCCCGGTTTGGGTTTTTTCGCCCTCCCGATGCCAACTTGGTTCGGACACATTCTCGCATCGCTATTTCTTCATCAAGACATGGTATTTCTTCACTACCAGGAACGGACGATGGCAACTAAAGATCGCTGGCTGGATGCCGTATATACGCCCAATCCCCAGGATAAAATGACGATTACCTTCCGCCAGTGGCTCGAAAAACGGGCTGGTGGAGGCGTCCCTTGGACTGGCGATTCCCAACTTCCACCCGCCGAACTCAATAAGCAAGTGCTATTCGACGTGTGGCACACCCACACCGCCGATTGTCAGTATTGCCAAACTGCCCTCAAGCGGTTGCAATGGGCGAGAGTTGGCAGTTATGGACTCGCGATCGCGATCTTGGTAATAGCGATATTATTAGAATCACGTTCGCTTGCCCTGATGCAGCAAACCAGTGTAGTCTCGATCGCTTTTGGCGGACGGGTAGCCATCTCGCTGGGCTTGACAGCTCTAGGCTATGGCATCGGCAAACTCATTGGTTTGTTCTACGTCTATGAGTTCGAGCACGCCCAAAATGATTGAACAGCTCAGGGTGAAAGCTGCTCGATCGAAGTCCAGACACATTACTATAAAATAACTACCCGCTCGATCGCGATCTCAACTAGAGCTAACCGCACATGTCAGCAGCACCACCAACCCGACTCAATTCTGTCTTCAAACAACTGATGTCTATTCATTGGTGGATGGCAGGACTCTACCTAATTTTGTTTGCCAGTGGGATCTCACTCGAACGACTACCATCGGAAATTAGCTTTCGCGAACTATTTTATGCCGCTCACAAATCATTTGGCGTACTAGTGCTGCTACTACTCGGCTGGCGCGGCTATCTCTTGTTGAGAGTATGGGGCAAAAAATACACCAAGCATTTACCAAAATTTACTAGCAATTGGTATTTCAAGACTGGTTTACATACAGTGTTGTATCTCCTGATGTTGGCAGTACCCCTGAGTGGTTATTGGCTATCAAATGCTTACCAAGCCAATAACATTAGCCTATTTGGTATTCCCATGCCGGACTTATTTCCAGTCAGTTCCGCAGGCGCATCTCAAGCAGGTGCCGCTCATAGCCGGACATCCAAAGTTTTTGCCATCTTCATTGTCATCCACTTTATCGCACAGCATAAAGTAGTCAAAGCCAACTGGCGCAGGTTTGGTAACTGGATCGTTAAGATGAGAGGTAAGGGGTAATGGGTAATGGGTAAGAGGTAAAAGGTAAAAGGTAAAAGGTAAAAGGTAAAAGGTAAAAGGTAAAAGGTAAGAGAATAAGCCACTAAGTTTCCCCAATCTCCCAGTCTCCCAGTCTCCCCGTCTCCCCATCCCCCCTATGGTCAGTGAGCGACAGCCGAACTGCCATCTCCCATCTCCCATCTCCCATCTCCCAGCAAGATAATGTCTAATCTGACTAGTATCGAATCGAATGTTGCTACTTCCCGCACGTCCACATATCAATGGAGCTGGCAAGGGCAGCCTGTAAGCGTTGCTTATGAAACTGAAGGTGTCGGTAAACCAATTTTACTTTTACCGGCTTTTAGTACCGTTTCTAGTCGGACTGAGATGTCGGGTTTGGTGCAGCTATTGAAGTCGCAGTATCAAGTGACGACTGTAGACTTTCCAGGCTTTGGCGATAGCGATCGATCTCGTCTAGATTATGCACCGCCGCTGTATCGGCAGTTTTTGGCAGATTTTGTGCGCGATATTTATCGATCGCCGATCGCGATTATCGCCGCCGGACATGCAGCGGGATATGCCCTAAATCTCGCCGCTACGGTGCCAAATAGCGTGTCCGAGTTGATTTTAGTTGCCCCGACTTGGCGCGGGCCATTGCCGACGATGGCGCGGGGACAAAAGCCGTGGCTTAAGGGCATTCGGGAACTAATTCGCACGCCAGTAATCGGTCAATTATTATATCAACTAACTACTACGCCGAGTTTTCTCGCCTTCATGTATCGGCGACATGTGTATGCTGATGCCCATAAACTAACGCCCGATTTACTCACCCAAAAACGCCAAATAACTCAACAATCAGGAGCCAGATATGGTGCTGGCGCTTTTGTCACTGGGGGACTAGATCCCTATCTCGATCGAGCATCTGCCATCGCTCATCTTCAGTCTCTGAGTATACCCGTGTTCATCGCGATCGGTCAAAGCAGCCCACCCAAATCAACAGCCGAAATGCTCGCCCTCGCCGAAGTTCCGCACGTCATCAGTCATACCTTACCCGGAACGCTGGGAATGCACGAAGAGTATCCAGCAGAATTGTATGAGGTGATTTTGCCGTTTCTGCGATAGGGGATAGGGGATAGGGAATAGGGAATAGGTAAAACCCACATTCCGCTAGTACTGAGTGGCGCAAGTGAGGACATCATTTCTTGCTACCAGTCCCCCAGTTCCCCAGTCTTCTCAAAATAGTAACTAGATTTATGCTGTAGAGTACTAGCTCGACCTAAATAGTTTTAAAGCTAGTCTGAACGATGAAATCATTGAAATCATTGTCACTGCCCACTGCTCATTGCGATCGACCTGGAAAATGCGGCTCAAATCCAGTCCATTTGCAGTGAGATCGGGAAGGGCTGTAAATAAGGTAGTACTGTTAGTCAAAGCCGCTTTAGCGAATCCTGCGGCACCAGGTGCTATGCCATTAACAGTATTGTCGGCAGCGAGTTTAAAAACGCCGATCTCGTTGAGTCGATCGCTGTTTTTAGCCACAAGAGAAACCTTGACTTTCCCACTACCATTAGCTGTCCAAATGTCTTCAGTGGCTTTCTGAAGATCGAATTTTGGCTTAACTACAATACCATCATCGTCGCGAATGGTCAGCACTAACTCTCGATCGGATACAGTAGCCGTTCCCGCCAAGCTAGTAAGATTTAAGCCAAAAGTTTCATCGCCTTCAATGTTGAGATCGGGAGCGATCGATATTTCCAGACTTTTAGAACGTTCACCAGCAGCAAACGTAATTTGACCTGGTGTAAAACCATTCACAAAATCATCCGCCTGAGCTGGCTTGGCACCAGTCGATCCGAGCTGATAGCCGATCGTATCTGTATTCAGCAGGCTGCCAAAGCGGTCTAAAGTTAAGATTAGTTTTGAGGGCCGATCTGGGTCGCCCTCAATAACAGAGGGGTCATCGGCAGTAATCGAAATGCCAATAGCACTATCATCATCTTCGATGTTTATCCCGGCGCTAGCTTTAGTTGAGTTGTCAGCGAAGGTAGCTCCGCTCGACACCGCCAGATCTAGGAAAACCCGTTCGTCTCCTTCTGCTAGAGTATCGCCGAGAATTTCAACATCGATCGTGCCAGACGTTTGACCCGCCGCAATCGTAAGCTGGCCCGAACTAGTTGTATAGTCCGATCCCGCAGTGGCTTTGCTGGATCGAGTTGTATAATCGATCGCCACATCCTTAGTACTAGCACTAGAAAGATTTACTGTAAAAGTCGCTGTTTTCCTACCACTGTTACCTTCTACCAGCGAGATGATTCGCTCTTTGAGCGTAATAATGGGGATGATTGCTAGAGTATCGACAGCCAATCGAACATCATCTAATTCAATAAACTCTGTATTCAGCAGCGTAGTATTGGTACCAATATTCACGATATTACCATTTTTGGTAATTGCACCCGCTGTAGCCTGTGTTTTGTTAATTTTGACAGTATCTATCCCTTCACCACCGTCAATCAAATTAGTTCCGCCATTGAGAATAAATCGATCGTTACCACCATTACCCCGCAATATATTGTTGCCAGTAGAAACCGTAATGGTATTGGCTAAGTCATTAGCATTGACTTCTCGATCGGTAATTTTAGCAGCGGCTGATTCGAGGAAATCTGCTTGATTAACACTAAAAGGCGTTGCTGGATCGGGGTATGATTTACCGACCGCCGCTTAGGCGGCGCGCAAGCTTCGAGGGATATTTTCATCGATCGATTATCGCGATCGATTGAATATGGAATTGGCAGTTCATTAAATTTCAGATAATGAAGGAGT
>NZ_JANMZA010000526.1:0-7199 GCF_031382685.1 Chamaesiphon sp. OTE_8_metabat_110
GGCTGATCCATCATCACCATCCCATCGAGCGGATCGCCATCGTTACCCAGCGTATTGGGAATGAAGCCATAGTCGCAAGGATATTGTACCGAAGATGACAAAACGCGATCGAGTGCCATCGCATTCATGTCTTTATCAAATTCGTACTTATTCTTACTCCCAGCGGGAATTTCGATTAAAACGTTGATAATCCCAAATTTAGGTTGAGCGGGAATGAGCGTTAAGTCCAAAGTAAAATTCTCCAATTCAAAAAAGCTGGGGGATGTTTATTCCTGACAGAATAGATCCCCTGCTTGCATTTTACTAGGGATTGGGAATTGGATAATAGCTTTTAGCGTCCGAATCTTGGCTTTAGGTCATTCGGGTAACGCTGCTGGTGGCAAATTGGGTAAAGCTTGGACACTGCTAACTGGCGAGTAATGAACGATTGCCGCCACAGGTAGTATCAATGTAAAGATCGCGATCGCACTTCCCCAGAACTCTCCCCACTTATGTGGAGGAGGCTCGGTTTTAGGTTTGCCAGGCGGGACGCTAGATTCCATGTAATGAATGTATTTAACTCAGCATTGATGCAAACTACCGGACTTGCCGGAGCTTTAACTTGCACCACTAATACCATTTTACCCAATAACGGGGAGATAGTTGTTACACAGCTCACATTTGTTCGCATTTGAGCGAGTCTTGACTTGTGCTGGGGTCGATCGTGCTATGGGTGTTAACTCTTTGAGGCGGAAAGTTGGGGAGTCTCACGGAGTCGCGATCTGAGCTTCAACTGGCTCTAATTTTTGCTCGGTTCGCTCTCTAGAAACGATAACCTTCACTAGACAATTAAATTTCTATTGAGGACGACTGAAGAGATATTCTTTAATGCGATTTTGCTCTGTTTGTAAGCCAAGAATATCACTAGATATCCCCGCCAGACGCAAATCGATTCTCATTCTGAGAGGCTACGCCAACGTATTAATGCGGCTGTCGATAATCTGTACCCGTTCTTCGACCTTTTTTAATCGTTCTGAAACTTGTTGGATGTCGCTAGAAAGTTGTCTATTATCACTACGGATATCGTTCAATTGGCGTTCAAAGCTACCAAATCCCGATTGGATGGCGCTAATTAGGCTATCTAGCTTCTGTTCGACTTGCTCTAAGCGTTCTTCTGACATTGGATATTCAACCCGAACTCTCTGTACGGCACGTATTTAAATACTATCATAATGGTTCGCGATCGCGTAGTTGCTCGTAGGCGATCGACAAGCTGCTTTGTAGAGTGAAATAGTGTGAGTAAACGCGATCGTTGGCGTAGCCTACCGTAGGTAATCGACACTAAATCAGAGAGTTAGATATGGTTGGTGTAAGTGGTGTAGCTAGTTAATGGAGCGCTCGCAATCATAATCGGTAATCATGATATAAATCTATCTTACTTGGGAATACTAGATCGACAGATTCTATTAAATAAATGAACAAAATTAAGCAAATAGCTTTGATATCTTTGTCTATTATATCCATAAATTCTTGTATAAGTTCTGCAAATGCACAACGTCTAAATTGGACTGATGCAGATTTTGAAGGTTACAGAGTCATAGCAGATACAGCCTGGAAAACAAAAGAAGAAGCACAGCAGCGGGGCGAATTTCTAAATTCCCGCTACGGATACCAAAATATTGGAATTTTGTGGATACCCTTTAGCTAATATGTGGCAAGTCGAGTTAACCCTACACTTCTTGTTAATTACCCTGCGATTCAATAACTCCTTCAGCTTCATTCACCATCAATTTTAGCCGCTCCAATGTCCATAATTCGACATCCTCCCACAAACCCCGTTGATTAGCTTCTAACAACCTTTCTGCCATATCTCGCTGCACCCACGGATTATTTTGCTCGATAAATTTTCGTACCGATTCATCAAACAAATAGGCATCCGCCACACCTTGATACATGAAGTCCTGGACGCAATTAGCCGTGGCATCGTAGGCAAATAAGAAATCTAACGTCGCTGCCATTTCTGAGGCTCCCTTGTAGCCGTGGCGCATGGCTCCGGCGATCCATTTGGGGTTGACGACACGCGAGCGATATACCCTGTCAATTTCCTCTGTTAATTTGCGAACTTTAGGATTTTCGGTGCGGGAATTGTCGCCGAAATAGGCCTCGGGTGCTGTGCCAGATACTTGTTTGATTGCGGCGGTTAAACCACCTTGAAATTGATAATAATCATCAGAGTCGAGCAAGTCATGTTCGCGATTATCTTGATTTTGGAGGACGATTTGCATATTGCCCAAGCGTTGATTAAATGCTTCCGGTGCGGCGATGCCTTCGGCTTTGTTGGTATAAGCGTAGGCACTCCAATTAATATAAGCTTGGGCTAAATCTGCTTCGGTTTCCCAGTTTTGCGACTCGATTAATCCTTGCAATCCGGCACCATAGGCTCCTGGTTTAGAGCCGAAAATCCGGTATTGCGATCGAGTTTCCGCTTCATCTAATGTTAATCCCTGTTCTAACCATTTCAACTTTTCTCGATCGACTTGAGCGGCTAATGGATTTTGTTCTGGTGTTTCTTCTAATGCTGCGACAGCTTTAACAGCATTATCAAATAAGTCAATTAAATTGGGGAAAGCATCGCGGAAGAAACCAGAAATTCGTAAGGTGACATCGACGCGGGGACGACCTAAGATTGAGATAGGTAAAATCTCGAAATCTACCACTCGGCGCGATACGCCATCCCAAACTGGTTGGACACCGATTAATGCTAAGGCTTGGGCGATATCGTCGCCGCCAGTTCGCATGGTGGATGTGCCCCAAATCGATAAGCCGAGGGTTTGGGGATATTCGCCGTGTTCTTGAGTATATCGATCGATCAGCACTTCTGCGGCTTTTCGTCCGAGACACCAGGCTGTTTCGGTGGGTACGGCGCGAATGTCTACTGAGTAGAAGTTGCGTCCAGTTGGGAGGACTTCGGGTTTACCGCGTGTGGGTGCGCCAGATGCGCCGCTGGCGATGTATTCGCCGTTTAAGCCGCGCAGGAGGTTGGTCATTTCCTGGGGGGTTTGGTGGAGTGCGGGGAGGAGTCGGGTGGAGATCCAGTCTAGTTCGGCTTGGGTGTGGGTGCCGACGGTTGGGGTGTGATTGGTGAGGATAGCGGAGACTAGTTCTGCGGCGTGCTGTTCGAGTATTTCTACTGCGTCGCCGATGATGCGGATTGGTTTGGTTGCTAGCTTCGTTTTGGCATCTGAATCCCCCCTAGCCCCCCTTAAAAAGGGGGGGATCGGATCTAGATATATGCGGGAATCTATGTTCTTAGTCCCTCTTAAAAAGGGGGATTTAGCGGATGCGATCCGGTCGGGTTCCCCGACCATGGAAGCACACCAAGCAGGGGGATTCTCACCAATCTCGAAACCCACTAACTCTTTGCCTAAATCAGCCGTCAACGGATCGAAATCCCATTCCCAATCCAACGCAATTGCACGGGTTAAACCGAGTCTGTTAGCATTAGGATTGCGCGCGATCGCAACCACAAGATCTCGTAGTTGTGTATCCTGGGGGCACTGCCCAAAAATATGCAAACCATCGCGAATTTGGGCTTCTTTCAGTTCGCAGAGATAGCCGTCGGCGGTGTTTAGGAATTGGGTGAGGATCGCGTCGGAACCCACCCCGTCGCTGTCGCGCCACCCCTCCTCGGAGGGGATTTTGATGCTGAGGGTTTCGTGGAGGTGTTCTGTTTGGATGAGGGCGATTACTCGATCGCGAATTACTGGCATCCGCGATGGATCTAGTGTTTGGGCTTCATAATATTCATCGATTAAACCTTCTAATTGATTTAAACTGCCGTAGAGTTCTGCCCGTGTCATCGGTGGGGTGAGATGATCGAGGATGACTGCTTGGGTGCGACGTTTTGCTTGGGAACCTTCACCAGGATCGTTGACGATGAAGGGGTATAAGTGGGGCATGGCTCCGAATACGGCTTCGGGATAGCAATTTTCTGACAGGGCGACGCTTTTGCCTGGGAGCCATTCTAAGTTACCGTGTTTGCCGACATGGACGATCGCATTTGCACCAAAATTCGATCGTACCCAGTGGTAGAAGGCGACGTATTGATGGGGTGGGACTAAATCGGGTGCGTGGTAGTTGAGGTTGGGATCTTTGTCGTAGCCGCGTGCGGGTTGGATGCCGACGAAGACGTTGCCGAATTGGATGCCGGGGATGGGGTAATTGGTGGGTTGCGGAGATGGTGAATCCCCCCTAGCCCCCATTTTTAAGGGGGGGATCGGATCTAGCTCCGTGCTGAAATCTGTGTTCTTAGTCCCCCTTTTTAAGGGGGATTTAGCGGATGCGCTCCGGTCGGGTTCCCCGACCATGGAAGCGCACCAAGCAGGGGGATTCTCACCAACGTCGCCCCACCGCTCAACAATCCCCTGCTGCACCGCAATCGGTAAAGTCTGAAAATGCGATCGATACTCCTCACCATCCAACGACTGACTAGCCTTGCGCCAGCCATCCCCTTCAGGATCGTTAGTCACCCCCGCCGTCAATAACTTAATCAACTCCCCACTATCCGCCGGAATCTCCCCAACTTGATAACCCGCCGCCTTCAGCGCGTGGAGGATTTCGACACAACTCTGCGGCGTATCCAATCCCACCCCATTCGCCAACCTACCATCGCGAGTCGGATAATTAGCCAGAATCAGAGCTACCTTACGTTCTTTTACCGACTTCCGTCGTAGCTTACTCCAATTTAAAGCCAATTCTGCCACAAATTCGACTCGATCGGGTACAGGCTCATACACCAATACATCCGTCTGAATTGCCGAGTTCTGAGTTTGCACCGCCTTAAACGAAATCGCCCGCGTAATAATTCGCCCATCCACTTCTGGGAGAGCCACATTCATCGCCATATCGCGCGGTGTCAAACCCTGCCAACCAGACTCCCAAAATTCCTTCCCTGCGCCGCTCAAAATTACCTGAAAAACAGGTAGATTCAGCGTTGCCCACAAGCCCACCTGGGGCGTATCCGTATCCAAACTCGCCAGAGAAAAACTGGTGGTATTGAGTAAAACATCCACACCCTGCTGACAATAGCTAGTTAATACCCGCTGCACCACCGGATCTTTGAGCGAAGACACAAAAATCGGCATGGGAGTTAGCTTTCGATCGACCAATGCTTGACATAATGCCTCGATCGCAGCAAGATTTCCAGATAGATAGTGCGCCCGATAGAAAACGATCGCCGCCCCACCCTGTAATGGCATTCCCTCCGGCAACCACCGCACCTCATCATAAATTCCCACACGCGGCACAACTTCAGCAGCGCGGTATGCACACTCAAAATCCAGCCACCGACTAGCGATAAAATTCAATAACTGACGATAGTTATCTACCCCACCCTCAATCAGATATTGCCACACTCGATCGACATCTGCCAAACTCGCCGTAGAATGGCTCATCAAGGTCGGATCGGGACGGTCGTCACCCGGCAGAACGATTAACACCGCTCCCGTCTGTCTGGCAGTCTCCTGGACGACTTCTAGCCCATAACTCCAGTAAGATTGACCCCCAATTAACCGGACGATAATCACCTGCGCCGCCGTCAATACATCCTCGGCATAAGTATCGATCGTCAATTGTTGCTGTAACTGCAACAAATTCATCACCCGCACCTGGGGAAAATCTGCCTGTAATTTACTCGCCGCAACTGCTAATGTCTGAATATCGGTATCGGCAGCGGTGATAAATACGATCGGGGCTGGCTGTTGTTCGACAAAGATGACACCCTCAGTAGCAGGATTCCAACCACCCGGTATTGTAGCGAGACGATGCATCGATTTTCACCCTGACAGACAGCACCTCATTGTAACGAACTTGGATTAACAAGTCGATCGCGATCGATGGTAATTACGCTCTGATTATCGATCGACGATGAGAATCCTGTCAAATGGATCGCGGTGATGGAGTGATAGATTCATGACCCCAACTGTATTGGCGAACGAAATTGTTAACACGATGATTCCAGCAGGTTCTAAACTAGGCTCGATCGATTCATAGTTCGATCGAAGTAATAATCTCCCGATACTTAATTTAATCGCGATTTCCCACAGACTAGCAATGCTAATGTCAACTCGATCGGCAGTTTCAATTTATGTTTTTATCGATTTGGGTAACTGACAGCCATTCTCTGAATACCAGATGAAAGCATGAGTATCTAAAAGTAGATTAGTCACTCTATATACTCCTGAATGTAAGCTTCTGGCAAAGGTTTATCATTTACCCAAGTAATACCTTCTTTAATTTCTATCCGATCGTCAGGAGTACCAATAACATGACTTATTTGAATTCGATGTGCTTCTAATTCTGCCGCATGTTTTGACCCATCGCTACGATCGATCGAATCTACCACCATTTTCATATTTCGCTTGCACTTATAAAAACCGAATGTTTGGGATTAGATATCATACTTTCGATCGATCCCTCCAATTCTAACTGCTCAGATCGATCGCAATTATCGATCGGATCGTCAGCACAGACACGCTCAAACACTCGATCGCCTGTCAATAATGCCATACAATAGATACATATCCTCACCAACCGAGCAGCCAAATATCATGCAAGCTCACCAAAATAGTATCAAAGTCAATATTCTGCTCCAGCAACGATCGGACGGGAAAACTGTTGCTTCTGTGTTGGAAGTTCCTGACTGTAACGCTGTAGAGAATAGTCGAGAACAGGCTGTTAGTAGTCTGCGAACCAATCTGATTGAGAAACTAGAGACAGTGCATCAATAGGATCGAGTAGTCATCACGATTGTCACTGCGGAAGAGCAATTACGCGGTCGGTTGAGTGTAATTAGTAAAGCATTCGACCCCAAAAGCAAAACATCGCTTTCGTTAGCTTATCAAAATTTACGTTTGACTATCGAGAGTTTACAAGAATTTGAGCAAATAGATTTAGTCAGTATATAATTCATCAATCAAATTGCAATGGTGGCTCGATAAAGCGACTTTCCCTTGGACCTTCCTGTACTGACGCGAGTTCTCGATGCTCTGTATCGGTCATTTCATGTGCGTATGCTTTGGAGGCGTTGCTGGATCGGGGTATGATTTACCGACCGCCGCTTAGGCGGCGCGCAAGCTTCGAGGGATATTTTCATCGATCGATTATCGCGATCGATTGAATATGGAATTGGCAGTTCATTAAATTTCAGATAATGAAGGAGT
>NZ_JANMZA010000529.1:0-1675 GCF_031382685.1 Chamaesiphon sp. OTE_8_metabat_110
ACGCCGTCGAAAATGAATTTCAGCGGCCAAGGTTCGAGCAATCCTAGCGCAGTTTCGAGCAACCGCGCGAATAATGAGGTACCGATGAGCAGTTTCCGCTGGCGGATTTGTGGCCAGAATTTGACCAGGATGTGCCAACTACCGGGGATGATGCCTTTTAGTTCTTTCTGTCCTGTCTGAATCATTATTTTGGGTTGTATAGATACTTACCGAGGGGGTGATTTGTGGATGGTGTGCTGGAGTGCGGCTGAGATGGTGTTACCCCCCCAACCCCCCTTGGAATGGGGGGCTGTAGCTCCCTCCCCTTTCCAAGGGGAGGGCTGGGGTGGGGTAACGGGATTACGCCACAACTCAAACCGATTCCAATTCTGAATCTGCCTTTTCCTTCAATGGCTTCTCAAATTTCACCCCATCTTTCAATCGTTGCGATCGACGTAAGCCCAGACTGTGACTGGCATATTCGTGTAGACGAGCATATCGATCGCTGATAAAGTTATTGATCGGACGCTCGACAACTTGCAGCCAATCAGCAAAATCACTGCGCTTATCCTTGAGTGGGAACCGACTGATAATCGGACGCATCAAAGCGCGATAGCGACGACGACCGAGGCGATTGTAGCGACGGTGGAAGTACCAATCTTCTTCCACACCCCACTTGGCGCGAAAATGGTCGAAACTCGCCAAATCCCAAGCATCACTCCAGCGCAAGCTGAAGTAGGTATAGTCATACCAATCGAACTCCGCTCCAGTCATATAAGTGACGATACTTTGACGTTCGCAGTAGACGGTACCGCCAGCTTTCGCCGCACACAAGCACAGATCGATATGCTCCCGCGTACTGAGCAAGCCTTCATCGAGCAAGCCGTGTTCGTCAAAAAATGATTTACGGACTAAGGCGGTGTGGAACTCGACAAATTCGCACTTAAAGCGGGTCATTTGGTCGGCAATCTTCGAGACTCGTTTTCCTTCCAAATAACTTTTTTGGACGGCATAGCGACCCGTTTTGGTGCCTTCGGTGCGAACTTCGATGTAAGTTGTACCGCCACCATTGTGGACGACTTCATGAACGGGGCTATCGATGCAGGTGAGGGTACCAACGACTGTCGCGTCAGTTTCTTCAGCGCACTCTACCAATTTTTGCAACCATCCTTTTTGGACGAGGACATCATTATCGACAAAGACGATGTATTTACCGCGTGCGGCTTGGATGCCGATATTGCGGGCGCGATTGGGGGAGAGAAAATGTTCGGTGCGAATTAGTTTAAATTGTCTCTCTTGCGCTTGTGTTTCTAAATAAGCCTTGAGTTGCGGGGAAGATCCACCATCAACATATACCAATTCAAAGGGATAATCTGTCTCGGCGTAAACGCTTTCTAATGATTGTTGGGAATAGCTAAACCGTTCGCGCGGTACGACCACGATCGTGACCATTGGCTGTTCGATCGAGGTTGAAATGTTGGCGGTTTCTAGAGGTAAAGTCTTAGTCATGATTAAGTTCCAATTAATGATAATTTGAGATAAGAATTACTCAGAGACTAAAGTCTCCGCTAGTGTTGCAAAGTCCGCCTACGCGGACTGAATTTATTAGTCCGCGTAGGCGGACTTTGCATTATTAGCCGCGACGTGAGTCGCAGGCAAGTAATAGGTAGCAACTTGGGTTAGGTAATAACCGATG
>NZ_JANMZA010000531.1:0-6119 GCF_031382685.1 Chamaesiphon sp. OTE_8_metabat_110
ATCAAAAAAGAAGTTACCGGACAACTAGACTATAGCTTTCTCAACGATGTGTGGCCAGAATTTGGACAAACGCTCCCCACCACCGAAAATATTGCTAGGGTAATTTGGCAGAAGCTAGCGATGTTTTCGGTGGTGGGGAGCGTTTGCCCAAATTCTGGCCACACATCGTTGAGAAAGCTATAGTCTAGTTGTCCGGTAACTTCTTTTTTGATGACGTGTTTGACATCGGAGAGGTTGAGTACCATGCCATAGTCATCGATGTCGCCGTAGAGCGAGATAAACAGCTCGTAGTTGTGTCCGTGTCCGTACGGTTGGGCACACAAACCAAATGCCGCTTGGTTTTGCGCTGCACTCATTTCTGGCAGCCAATACCGATGGCTAGCCGAAAACTGCGCGCGACGGTTGATAATACATTTCATGAAAATTTACATAACGTTATATTAACTAGGATACTGTGTTTAGAATCCCAACGACACAGCTAATTCGATCGCAAGCATTTTGCTATTCTCTAAGTAGCGATCGAACTGTCAAGGCAAATTAATGCCAAGCTAATACTACCCTCCACCCTCTGCTCCCTACCCTCTACCCTATCCCCTATCCCCTACTTCTATGGAACGCGGTTTAATGTGGCTCCCATTGCTTGGAGCATTTATTTGGTTGGCAAGAGCGGGTGCAAATGAATATCAAAAGCTGGAAGCTTACAAACGCTGGGCGGTAGGATTCGATCGCTACAAATATGATATCTATTCGGTAATTGGTATCAAAGATCGCAAGCTCAGTTGGGGCAAACCGACTAAAGGCGATCCAAAAGATCTGCAAACATTTAGTCTCGATCGAGTCAAACAGATTACCCTAGCTATCGATAATAACTCGATCGATTTAGCTAATTTACCAGCAAGCGGTAAACAAGTTAATATTCGCTTTAGTCTAGACGATCCGAGTGAGTCGATCGAGATTCCCTTTACTGAAGTACAGATGGCTGCTGAATGGACGAAATTTTTACAACAGGAGATCGCGCATACATGAGCGATCTCCTTACCAATCGTAATAATGTAAGCTATGAATTTTCGCTAATCTTTAGTTCGCGCAAATTCCAGAATGGCCCATATATTGGTGAGTAGTCGATTCCTTTAATTCGATTTTTAATTGCAGAGAGAGAGAGGGAATTAACCAAATAAATACAGGGTAAATTTTCTTGAGTTATTTTCTGAGTTTCGGCATATATCTGCCGACGTTTAGATTCATTTAACTCTTGAGCCGCTTGAATATAGAGATTATCGATTTTCTTTTCCCATTCGGCAACTCGTCGATCGGTAATCTGTTTCTTGCCCTTTGCTGGTTTGAGATTAAACATGTGAGATCCACCATCTACCGACCAGAAATTTGCTCCATCGTTGGGTTCGACTCCACCAGTGAATCCAATTAATAAACTATCCCATTGTAGAGAACTATCGATCCGATCGACCAATAAACTAAAGGCAATCGGGGTAAAATCCACTTCGATCCCAATTAGGGCTAAATCTTGTTTGATTTGAGTACCTAATGCTTCCCGAATTTTGTTACCAGAATTAGTGATTAAGGTAAATCTGATTGGATTGTCGCGATCGTCGATCAGTTTATTTTGCTCGTTATATTTAAAGCCAGCCGCAGTGAATAATTCTTTGGCTTTTTGGGGACTATAATCGTAGAATGGCAGTCCCTCTTTGCGAGATAAATAGTAAGGACTCGGCACTGAAATTGGTGAGTCTTGCGGCGCACCCAAGCCTCGGTAGATATTATTAATCATGCGTTGCCGATCGATACTGTAGGCGATCGCCTGACGAAATTTAACATTATTAAACCAGCGGGATTTAATCGGATCGACTAGTGGTTTACCATCTCTTTCGCCTTCGTTGAGATTGAAAGACATAAAGGTCGTACCAGTCGCTGGGCCACCATTATAGATTTTATATCCGCCTTTTTGCTCTTCTTTTTTGAGTAAGGAAAAGAAATCAGGCGAAACACCATAAGAGTCTAACCCCCCCGATCTAAATTGTACCAGTGCGGTATCAGTCGATTCGACAATTTGCCAAATGACTTTATCGATATATGGCTGCCGATCGCCTTGAGCATCCTTACTCCAGTAGTGAGGATTCTTTTTAAAAACTAACCGCTCTCCAGGGGAGTAAGATTCGAGCATAAACATCCCACTAGAAACTAGATCGGAGGGTTTGGTATTAATTCCCCAAGTACTCAAAAATAGTGGTTTACCCGTGTTGTCTTTTTGGTTGACGGTAGCACGTAACTTGTGAGCGGGAAGGATACTAATTCCTAACGTGCGGATAAAGGGGGCAAATGGTTCTGGCGTAGTAAATTCAATGCGATCGGCACCAATTTTTTTGAGCGTGGGTAATTTTCGATCCTTGCCAATTTTGAGAATATCACGCGTATCGGTTGGAATTTCTTCGTTAAAGTAAACTTCATTAAAAGTAAACGCGACATCATCGATCGTCAATGGCGCACCATCAGACCATTTGAGATTTTCTCTGAGTTTAAATGTCACAGTTTTACTATCTGGGGAAACCACCCAAGATTCGGCTAAAGCTGGTTGCAGTTCGCCTTTACCATTTTCGGCAATCAAACCAGAACCCACATAGCCAAAAATATTCGGCGATTCGTTACTTAGTGCTTCATTAAAGGTCTTCGGATCGCTGAGAATTGCGGAAACTAATTGATTGCGATCGACTTTAGCAGCAGCAGAACTAATTATTTGCCGACAACTAGCCACCCCGATCGCGATCGCTAGCACTAATAATAATATCGACCACCGAGCCGGATTTAAGATCTTTTTTAACATCATGGAAATCATCTAAAACTATACTGTTCGGTCAAAAGCTGAAAAATAGCTCGAATAATTAGGCGGTGTGGTTAAATAGTATAAGTTTTCGTTCGTGTAGCGTCTACCCTAGAGGCTCGGTGACAAATCCAATCTCAAGCAGGAGCGATGCGGCAATTACCTTGCTGCCATGTTGATGCCGATCTGACACCCTACCCCCATTTTCCCACATTGTGAACTTGCGCCTTTTATTCCCATTGTTTGACCCGACAGTAAAAGACTGGTCATTGACAGCGCGTTTGATGCGGTGGCTGACTTTTCTCTGGCTAGCGATCGGGATGTTCGTGTTGTTCTCAGCTTCTTACTATCATGGAGAAGTCGAAAAAAAAGATGGCTTATTTTATTTCAATCGCCAACTAGTGGCGATCGTCATTAGTTTGTTTATCTTTAATGCGATCGTCCATTCACCCTTGCGCAAACCGCTCAAAGTCTCACACTGGATTCTGTTGGGGATTTTGGTGCTATTGTTACTGACGGTATTGACGGGGATGGGGCAAAATACGATGGGGGCAACGCGGTGGATTGCGATCGGCCCGGTTCAAATTCAGCCATCAGAATTAATCAAACCCTTTCTAGTCCTGCAAGGTGCCAAGTTATTTGGGCGCTGGGAGCAGTATCCCACCAAAGTACGGGTGACATGGCTGGTGGTATTTGCGATCGTGTTACTGGCAATCTTAAAACAACCCAACCTCAGTACGACATCTTTATGTGGTATTGGTTTGTGGTCGATCGCCTTTGCGGCGGGTTTACCGCTGAGATACCTGACTGGGACGGCAATTGGTGGGGGGATGGTAGCGGGTATGAGTCTGATGATGCACTCATACCAACGATCGCGAATGCTCTCTTTTCTCAATCCGTGGCTAGACGAACGGGGCGACGGGTTTCAATTAGTGCAAAGCTTGCTGGCGATCGGATCTGGGGGCTTGTCGGGGCGGGGGTTTGGGCTATCCAATCAGAAACTAGACTACTTGCCAATTCAGGATACAGATTTTATTTTCTCGGTGTTTGCTGAAGAATTTGGCTTACTCGGAAGCCTGCTGCTGCTGGTATTAGTGATGAGTTATGCCACTTTGGGTTTACTGATTGCCCGTCGTGCCCATCATCCCGTACATCGGCTGATTGCTGTCGGCGCGACTACTTTTATCGTGCTCCAATCGCTGTTTAATATCGGTGTGGCGGCGGGGACTCTCCCCACAACTGGTTTACCCTTGCCGATGTTTAGCTATGGCGGGAGTTCGATGGTAGCCTCACTAATCCAGTCAGCACTGCTGATCCGCGTTGCCAGGGAATCCGCAGAAGCCAAAGTTATTAAGATTAGGGGGTAGAGGGGAGATGGGAGATGGGAGATGGGGGGACTGGGGGACTGGGGAGAGATGAACCTCTTACCTTTTACCTCTTACCCCTAAAGCCTAGCTTGAGCCAGATGTCTATTCATCGATCGAGGTCGTTTTTCACAGACGATCGCTGGAATAATTGCTCTAATTTAGTGCAAAATGGGATGAGGTAATCCAAAATTACCATCCTAAAAATTTGCTCGCCATATCGAAAATTCCGTAAAATCAGTCATTTATACGGTGATTAATTTTACAATTAAAGCTATCCTCTACGGGGTCAGAAAGTATTTTCCCCATGTCCCAAATTACCAAAGCCCAGCCCCGATTAGCATTCTTACCACCTCAATTCAATGTTTGGGTGCTGCGGCTAGTCACTTGGATGTTGCCTTTGTGGTTGAGATACAAACTGCACATCACCAAAATTGATGCCTCAGATCTCGATCGGTTGGTAGAAGCTTACAAACAATCGCAGATGGGTAGATTGCGGTTGATTATTGCTTTTAGGCATCCTAGTAGCGATGATGCTTTTTGTCTGGGGCACCTCTTGACAAAAATGCTGCCGCTGGCGGCCAGAAGGCATCGCATTTCGCTCAAATCGCCCGTCTTCGCTCACTTTATCTACGATCGCGGCATTCCATTGTGGGCGGGTAAGATCGTCAATTGGTTGTACCCTCGTTTGGGTGGTATCCCCATTCATCGGGGTCGCGGCGATCGTCAAGGACTCGAAACCGCCAGAGACATCTTAGTTAACGGTCAGATGCCCCTAGCAATCGCTCCAGAGGGAGCAACTAACGGTCAGAATGAGTTTGTTAGCCCTTTAGAGTTTGGAGCCGCTCAGATTGGATTTTGGGCGATGGAGGATTTGGATCGAGTGGGGAGAGAAGAAGATGTCTTGATTATCCCGATCGGGATTCAATATTATTATCTGGATGAGCCGTGGTTTAAACTCGAACAGCTAATTTATCAGTTAGAGCTAGACTGTGGTTTGAGTGTCGATCGTCACGACTCATTGGTGGCGATCGGTCAAAACGATCGTCGCCCGATGCGAAAATTACTCTATGACAGGTTTTACATTCTGAGCCAGCATTTGCTCTATCAAATAGAAAACTTTTACGCTCACTTCTATCGCTACGAAATCCCCGAACGTCCGCTGCTAGAGCAGCCGATTTCGCGCACCGAAATCTCCCAAAGACTCCAACACCTGCTCGATTTTGCATTGCAAATATCGGAAAGTTACTTTAATCTCCCACCCCAAGGCACCATCAGCGAGCGCTGTCGCCAGATCGAGCAAGCTGGCTGGAACTGGATCTATCTCGAAGAATTGAATTCACCGCAAGCCTTATCGCCAGTCAGTCGCAAATTAGCCGATCGCATTGCCACCGAAGCAGATTTGCGGCTGTGGCACATGCGCATTGTCGAAAGCTTTGTCGCTGTGACCGGATCCTATATCAAAGATCGACCGACGATCGATCGGTTTTCGGAAATTGCCCTGCTATTGTGGGATTTAGTTGCCTGGATCGAAGGTGGCAAACCGACTAAACGCCCGATTATCGGCAATCGCCGCGTCCACATGACGATCGGTAATGCGATTCCGCTCTCTGACTACTGGGATCGCTACAAAAGTGGTCGCAGGCAAGCCAAACAAGCTACCCTCGATCTCACTCAAGAATTACAGACGGCGATGGAAGGATCGCTCGATCGGGGCTAGGGGTTAGGCTTTAGGCTTTAGGGGTAAGAGGTAAGAGGTAAAAGGTAAAAGGTAAAAGGTTCATCTCCCCCACTCCCCCCCACCCCAAAAAAAAATTAAAAAATACAACCCCCAATAACCAAAATAAAAAATAAAAAATAATTAAAAAAAAATAATAAAACAATAAAAATAATTCGTTTTACATTTCCGTAAATACACCCAC
>NZ_JANMZA010000532.1:0-2179 GCF_031382685.1 Chamaesiphon sp. OTE_8_metabat_110
GGGGCTAACGCCTTCATATTTGTAGTAAATCTTAGCAGGCGTATCGAGAGCTTTTTCCAGTCGGCGGGCACGATACAGGGGAGTAGGTCGCCATTGTTGATAGATCGATCGTACTTCGTCAGGGATCTCAATCCACCGTTCTTGGCTTACTTCCTGCTCGATAAGGCTCATCGGAAACAGGGGTGCTAAGTCGGTGGGCGAAATTGGTTTTCCGTTACCAGGATGGAGAATTGGTGGTAATGGGGTGGGTAAATCTGCTTGGATGTTATACCAAGCGGTAGGCATTTGGCTTTCGGTCAGGAGGTATTTGATTTGGTTCATGATTTTATGTTTTGTAGAGATCGAAAGTCTTATTCTCTGCTCAAGGTGCACTCAATTCGCCCAATTTAGTGTTAGCTGCTGCTGAAGCTCCAGCGGGAAATTCAGCCTCACCAATCGCCCAAAATTCCAGTCCGGCAGCTATGGTTTGCGGTCGAGCGTCGAGAATGCCAAAGAGGGTCACGCGATGACCGCGCCGTTGCAGCTCGTGTCCTAGTGTAGTCATGGGATTGAGATGCCCCGTAAGAGCTGGACAGATGATGCCAAAATGAGTCATGCACGGCTTCCGATATTTTGTGGGTCAGGATATTTCAATAAATTCGATTGAGGTCATATTTTTGACCGATTTTAGTTGAGAAATTGCATCGCTGTTTGTTGAAGTCGATCTTGGTGCGATCTGAAGATCGCGCAAAGTGTGACGGTTCAAGACTTTTGCTAGAGCCTGCCGCAATCTTTTTCAGGTGCCAGGAACCAATAATATTTGCCGTCAGCAGGAAATGCACGGGTCATAACTCTCTTGAAAAGGTGCTCCACTTGCGGGGGAAGCTTCCCCCGCAAAGCTCGCGCCCCTGTTCCCGCACTTTTCGCTGCGCTTACGACCGAAATAGAAGTTCTGCTGTGCCGAGTTGACGATCCACACAAAAACTCCTACTTTATAGATGGACTCCTACTGGCTATTGACATTGTAGCGATCGCCTGAGAACAATTTGTTGCAGAATCTGACGAATTTTTATCAGATTCTTACGATTCCTCATTTATCACCAAAATGAAACTACCCTGCTAGATTGCAAATGTCGTAATTCTGGGTTCGATCGAATCCTCATTCCTCAGTAGAAAAGTCCGCAGATTAAATCGAATTTTTGTAATAAATAAATTATTTGAATGGGTAAAAGTAATTTGCATCCACAGTTAAATGTAGTAGGTGGGGTTGAAATTTTATCCAGTCAGCAGGTCGGATGGCAGGGCATCTTAGTCGAAAATTATCAAGCCCCACCAAATAACATTTGTGAGTATAGTTCTGGTGCTTTGCTCGCACATTGGCTGAGTTTTCCCTCCGTTCAACCCATGTATTTAGTCCAAAATCATGGCGAATGTTGGCATGAATCGATTGTCAAACAGGACGATCTAGTCTTGGTACCAGCGGGACAATCAACTTACTGGCAATGGCCGACAAATAGTTCAACGTCAAACCTCGGCATCTACTTAAAACCGGAATTAGTCGCACAAACTGCTAGATCGGCAGATCTCAATCCAGATCGGATCGAGTTGATGGATTGTTTCTCTCAATCTGACCCACACCTGCACCAAATCGCGATGATGCTGTTGGCAGAACTGCGATCGGGTGGCATCCTGGGGGAGTTATATGTAGAATCATTGACCCAAGTATTAGTCATTCATTTACTGCGAAACTATTGTGTTTTTCAGCCAAATATAGTCGATTTCCATAGCTTAAATCCTCGTCGATTCGAGAACGCAATCGAATATATCCATGCTCACCTCGATGGCGATCTATCAATGGTAAAAATTGCAGCAAGTGTGAATAGTAGCCCTAATCACTTTGCCAGCTCTTTCAAAAAAACTGTGGGTATTTCGCTACATCAATATGTGATTAAACAGCGTGTAGAGCGGGCAAAACTGCTCCTAGAAATTTTTGATGAGATGACGCACAACGTTATCTTTAACGATTAGTTATTTAGACAGTTTGATTAAAAGTTCGCGCATTCGATCGAGGGACAGATTTTGAGTACTTAATTCCAGTGTTTTGACATAAAATTGTTGTTAGAGTGAAAGTTCAAAACATTCAGGTGACATCGGGCTTGCTCCAGTTTGTGAATAGAGATTGAGAATTTACGTTGAAGGT
>NZ_JANMZA010000576.1:0-6223 GCF_031382685.1 Chamaesiphon sp. OTE_8_metabat_110
CTCACATCTGTCAACTGCTCTCCGTCAACAGTTCTCTGTCAACTGCTGACTGACTAAATCGCAGAAAAATTTAATCGGAGGAATCTGGAGTCTGTCGCTAGTCGTCACAAGGACAACTTGACGGGAGAGATTGATGCCGCTGTGAGGGATGGATTCGATCGCTCTTGCTGCCAGAGTTGAATCGTTGTGAAGGTCGAGCAGTGCCGATTTAGGTAATAATGCGATTAATTTACCCTGTCTGACTACCCCCCGAAAGGCATCTAGCGTATTCAATTCTAACACCGCCTGGAGTTTGCTACCTTGTTTGCTAAATTGTTCTTGCACTAGTCGCTGCATTCCATATCCGTCCTTGAATACTACCTGTGGATACTTAACGAGTTCGATCCAAGGTACTAGGTTGTATTGAGCCAGAGGATGATCGGCGGACATGAGGATCTCGATCGGTTCTTGATAGAGATTTTGGACGATCGTCTCGGGACTGGTGGTAAACATCCGATTGTCCATCACAATGGCGACGTCCACTAAACCATCCTTGAGCACCTTCAAGGCTCGATCGCTACCTAATGCCGTAACTCGCAGTTGCACCAGTGGGTAACGCTGACAAAACTGCTGCAAAATTGGGGGTAAAATATTCGCGCACACTGAATGAATTGCGGCAACGCACAAATCGGGTTGTTTCCCCGCTAAAAGGTGTTCGATCGATTGATGTGCGAGTTGCCATTCAGTACAAATCTTCCGCGCGTGGGGAAGGAGCCGTTCGCCGCCGATAGTTAATTTTGCCTGATGATGGCGATGAAACAAGGAAATCCCCAAATCTTCTTCTAGAGACTGAATTTGGCGACTGATGGTCGATTGGGTACAATCACAGGTACGAGCAGCCTGCTGAAAACTGCCAGTCTCGGTAATTGCTAAAAAGGCTTGCAATTGTTCGATCCGCATTGCTAGGTGTTGGGGGACTGGGGGGAGTTGGGGAGTGGGGGAGTTGGGGAGTTGGGGAGTGGGGGAGTGGGGAGTGGGGGAGTTGGGGAGTTGCTATGTTAACCTCTTACCTCTTACCTCTTACCCATTACCCATTACCCATTACCCATTACCTCTTACCTAACCTCATAACATCTATGGCTCTAATTCAACAAATTGGGTGTGGCTGCATCCAAGAGTTGTTGATGCCATTCTCCCGTACTGGCGATTGCACAACCCCACTGAGTAACATCGCCCTGATTGTACCGAAGCTCCGTCCCATCCTGATGGGTGAACTGCCCGCCTGCTGCTGTCAAAATTAGCTCTGGAGCGGCTAGATCCCAATCTTTAGGTGCTGATGTTCCCGACAGCGAGACGTAGACATCCGCACGCTGCTCGACGATCGCCGCAATCTTACAGCCGATACTGCCGACTTCGAGCTGTTGCTGACACGGAAGTTGAGCCAATAACCGAACTAATCCCTTGCTCCGGTGATTGCGACTGGCAACCACAATTAAATCGGTCAATTGCTTCGATCGCGCCACCGTCACAGGTTGCCGCACCCCGTCCCCAGTTATTTGCCAAGTACCAACACCCGCGAGTGCCGCGTACAGTCGATCGGATTCTGGGATTGTTACTACTGCAAGCACCGGACGATGTTGATAGGTAAGAGCGATATGGATAGCATACTCCCCAGTCTTATCGATAAAATCGCGCGTCCCATCCAACGGATCGATAATCCACACCCAATCTTGCGGCAACTGAGCATCCCCAGCCTGATAAGTCTCTTCAGTCAGATAACCGCAGCTATCGCCACACATTGCTTGAATTCCATCTAGGATGTGTCGATCGACCGCTCGATCTGCGACTGTCACTGGCCCTTCGGCTTTATCTAGGACATCTAAATCGGCGCGACTGCCTCGGTAATAAGCCTTTAAGATGGCTGCTGCCGTCCAACTCAACTCGATCGTTCGTTCCAAAATATCGGCTAAGGTCAAATGTAGCAGTGGTGAATTCACAGGAGTTGGGAGTTATAAAGTGAGCAGGATCGGGGGTAGCTCGATGAGATCGGACCGGACGTGCAGCACTAACCCGATCTAGAAATTGACTTAAATATCTAGCGACTGCCGCGCTCGATCGAAGATGTGTTAAATGCGGCACAGGGCGATTACCTCTCGGCGCGGCTACGCCAACGCCGTTCGCCTCGCCGCATGCGGCTAGACTGGCAGGCGCTCTGCTACAGACATCATGGAGCGCTATGTCTGAGCGATCGTTCGGTTTTCACTATACCTGAGTGGTGAAACAATACGGTTTCCTGTGTCCAGCTTACCCTAAATTTTGGCAATCTTGGTGGTAGAATAGTGTGCGAAGCCGCAAGTCGCTTTCAAAAATTAAGTGTGAGGAAATTTTAATGAACTGGAAAACTTTATTGGTAATTGGTAGCTTACTTTTGACTACTGGCTTAACTGCTTGTAACAAGGAAGCTGCTGCTCCCGACGCTACCAAAACTGAAACTAAGACTGAGACTACTGAAACCAAGCCCGTTGACGGTGCAGCTCCCAAAAGTGATGCAATGAAGCCTGCTGATAGTGCAGCTCCTAAAGTTGACGCTGCTAAGCCCGCTGACGGTGCGTCCAAAACTACCACTACCACTACAAAGGAGACTACTAAGCCTGCTGATGCTCCTAAAAAGCCTTAGTAGCACTTAGATCGGTTCGTTGCCAAAACGCATCGACCTAATCTAACTTAGTCGATCGCCATCAACGTCGTTTCTGACTCCAGGAGGAGCTAACGACATTGGTGGCGTTGTTTTTTTTGCCGATCGTCACTAAGCGACGTAGGCACAGCTAAATCCTAAACCCTAAATCCTAACCCCTAGTGACACCACTCTGGCTCACCATAGAGCCGCTGGAAAACTTAATTATTCTTAGTATTCAGAGTTACAGCTATATATGAAGATTAGTATAGAGAAGATTATAAAAGCTTATCGGAGATCGGAGCGGGAAGCCTAGCTTGTCAGCCTACCTCCAGAGCCGGAACGCTCTCATAATTGATGGCTGGATGGTTATTACTTGTAAAGGTATCGCCAAAGCCTGCTCGAAATTTTGAGACAATCGTGCTCAGATTTATTAATTGTTCATTAGGGAGACTTAGTAAATGTATTTTGGACCAGCTTCACGATTGGGTGTTAGCCTGTTTGACGAAACTCCACCAGTTGAGTGGATACCCGGACGTTCTAACGCAGAGATCGAAGAAATCATCACGGCTGTCTATCGCCAAGTCTTAGGCAATGCCTATGTTATGGAAAGCGAACGGGCGACAGTTCCGGAATCCCAGTTCCGTAGTGGCGAATTTAGCGTGCGGGAATTTGTCCGGGCGATCGCCAAGTCAGACGCATACATGTCTCGCTTTAGCGATTGTCCTCGCTATCGCTTTGTGGAATTGAATTTCCGTCACTTATTAGGTCGCGCACCCAATAGTTATGATGAAATGAAAGCTCACAGTGCCATCTTAGATGCTGGCGACTTTGATGCTGAAATCGATTCATACCTCGATAGCGATGAGTACCAGAACGTTTTTGGAGACAATATCGTTCCTTACATTCGCGGCTATAAAACTGAAGCAATCACTCACATGGTTGGTTTCACCCACACGTTCCAATTGGTACGTGGGGCGTCTACTAGCTCCTTCAAGGCTGACTTGGCAGGCAAATCACCAAAACTTAACTCTTTGGTCATTAATGCCACTGCTACGGCAGTCACAGCGCCTGGTAATACCTTCCGCAATCCGCCGATCGATCCACGCACGCGTCTGGGTGCGGGTGCTAGCGACCAAGGCAAGGTTTACCGGATCGAGGTCACAGGTTATCGGGCGAATAAACTCAATAACATCTCCAAGTTCCGTCGGAGCAACCAAGTTTATATGGTGCCTTACGAGCAGTTGTCGGAAACTTACCAACGGATTCACAAGCAAGGTGGATCGATCGTCAGTATGACGGCGATTTAGGGTTTAGGGTTTAGGCTTTAGGGTTTAGGCTTTAGGGTTTAGGCTTTAGGGTTTAGGGTTTGAGGCTCTGGGGTTTGAGGGTTTAGGGTTTAGGCTCTAGGGTTTGGGTTTTGAGGCTCTAGAACGGTTGTTGAGTTGGGGTTTAGATCTCTACCTGATAACTGTTCGCTTCATGGCAAACATTATTACTCCCTCACAACTCCAGTTAAACCTGCCTTTTGGCAAAATCTGGGTGGCAAAAGCCGCTAATTCCGCGTATACATCTTCAAAATAACAACAATTTAGCACCAAAAAACTATGGCAACCATGACTCGGATGGAATTGTGGCCCAATCGCACTATTGACGACGTTCAAGCAGTGATTCGGGCAGTATACAAACATGTCTTGGGCAACCCCCACGTCATGGAAAGCGAACGCCTAACATCCGCAGAATCACAGCTAGCAGATGGTAGCCTCTCCGTGCGGGAATTTGTGAGAGCAGTTGGTAAATCAGAATTTTATCAAACTCGCTACTTCCAACAGTGTGCGCCTTATCGGTTCACTGAGCTGAATTTCATGCACTTTTTGGGTCGTTCTCCAGAATCAAAAGCGGAAGTCTCAGCACATATCGTGCGGTGCGTAGCTGAAGGCTATGAAAGCGAGATCGATTCTTACATTGACAGCGATGAGTATCAAGCCGCCTTTGGGGAAAATATCGTCCCTTACAATCGCAGTCTCAGTGAAGATGGCAAGAGCCAAGTCACCTACAATCGGCTGATTGCGATCGATCGCGGCCCCGCTCAAGTCAGCAGTGCAGTGACATCTTCTCAACTCGTATATTCAGTTGCTACCAATAGCACCAGTAAAGCGACCGCCTCCAAAGTCAGTTTGGGCGGTTCCGCTGATGCTAGTAAGAAAATGTTCAAAATCGTCGTCACTGGTGCCAAATTTACTGGCCCTCGTCGCGTCAGTACTACTGAATATATCGTGCGTGGCGATCGGATGACACCCCAAATTCAACGCATCAATCGAACCAGCGGCAAAATCGTCAGTATCACTGAGATGACTTAGCCCTAGTTGGGGGATAGCACCGATCGATGCTACTCCCGATGACTGTGAATGTCTGAAGATCCGATCGAGGCTAAATCGTGTAACTTCCATGCCATTAGTCCTCGAGCGATTTGTTTAATAATTTATGATTTTTAGCAATTTTTGAAATTAAAATTATCAAAATGAATACTGTATTTAACTTGAGTAGTGACACCGATCGGACATTTGCGATTTCCATTCTGGAAGGCTACGCCAACGATATTGCGGGTAGCCCTCATCAAGCAATGCTCAGAAGTAGTAACTATACAGTCAAAGTTGCTTATTCAGGTTTGTCAAAAACTCTGCAATCGATTACCAAACGTGGTGGCAAAGTCCTAAACGTGCGGATGCTGTCAGCACCGCTGCCCAGTGTCGCGAATATTCCGGTGGCTGCGGTAGTCCCGCCGGAAATCGAGCCATCGCCGCCAGTGCCTAAAGATCTGGCTGTCAGCAAGTCCCCGTCAACATCCCGCCGTCCGCCAGCCAAATCCAAAAAACGTTAATTTAGGGTACGAATGGACATTACTCAATTTGTGGAAAGTTCGATCGGGCAGTGGAAGTCGCAGCGTAGCGCTCATCATATGATTTTTAGTCACTTTGAAGCGGTGCGATCGGAGATCGAGATTGTAGCTTTAACTCCTGACAATCCCGCAGCGATCGAACTTTGTCAATCCTATGGGATCGATCCGAGTCAAGCGGTAGTTCCCTTCCAAATGAGTTGGGAAGGAGAATCGGACTGGAATGATGAGGTGCTTAAAGGGAGTACTGTCTTGGTGCCAATTCCCGATCCTCATGTCCCAAATCAGGGTCGATTATTACGCGATCGGGGGTATGCTGAAACTATCCCGGCTGCTGCTCGCTATCACATCACCGCTGATGATGTATTTGTCTTAATCACCGAATACGATCGCGCCGCCGCCGAAGAGCGAATTTGGTTTGTCAATCCTAATTTGAGATTTCGCGTATCGACAATCAAAACTAGCGATGGTACGGGTGTCGTCACGGCTTCTTTTTCTTCCGAATTACGTTCCTTGGCAACAGCTTAATTCAAACTAGCAGTTTTTATGAGTGATTCGATTTTATTAGCGCAGTGGATGGCTGGTGAATTTAGCAATCACCACCAATCAACTTTAGAGCCGCAGCATTACGCGCATATTCGGATCTTTTTTCGACCGTTACCATTTGAATTTTT
>NZ_JANMZA010000404.1:0-7416 GCF_031382685.1 Chamaesiphon sp. OTE_8_metabat_110
AGAAAAATTACCCCCCCAAGATCGCGGCGACGATCTACCCATCCGCACAGAGTAATAGTTTCGCCAATTTGTTCGGTGCGGATCGTACCGCAATAATGGGTTCGCATATGCTAAATCTAATTCGATGACAATTACTGTAACCCGATTTCATCCTGAAGAGGCGTGGTGAAATCTATTCTCTTCCCAACCGTCATTACTAATGCTGGCGATCGCCGCCAACACGGGTAAATGTGAATGGGAGTAAAATGGGTTGCCTCTAATTATCTACCATTCCCTGTCCCCCCGATCCAAGCATGTTGATGTTATCCGAATCCGATGTTCATGTTTGGAGTACCAATCTCGATCGCCCGCCAGCGCAAATCGACACGTTTAAGCAATTTCTCAGTACCTCCGAACGCCAGCGGGCGGCTAAATTTATCAATCCGACTCATGGAAATCGCTGGATCGTGGCACGGGGCTATTTACGACAGATTTTGAGTCAGTATCTCGATCTGACCCCAGCCGAGATCGTTTTTAATTATGGGGAGCATGGCAAACCCGCGTTGGCGAAGCCTCTCTGCGCAGGCAGACGCTTCGCCAACGGAACGAGAATCGCGGATCGTCAGATCGAGTTTAATCTATCCCATTCTCGCGATCGCGCCGTCTATGGTGTCAGTGCCAAAAATCCGATCGGGATCGATATCGAATATATTCACCCCTTACCCGCAGGGGATTTAGTCGATCGCTTTTTTTCACCCGCCGAGCAAGCTCTCTTTCATAGCCTCCCTAGTGACATTCAACAGGCAGCATTTTTTCATGCCTGGGTACAGAAAGAAGCCTATCTCAAAGCCTGTGGCACGGGCTTACATACGCCATTGGACAAAATCGAAGTCTCGATCGATCCGCGTACTCCTGCGGCGATTGTGGCTGCATCTGGAGCGGCAAGTTGGCAGATGCAAAAGCTAGATATTTCCCCAGAATACGCTAGTGCGATCGTCATTGTGGGCGATCGCAATTTTACCGTTCGGACGATCGCCTCACGATCGGAAATCCTGAAGTGGGAAAAATAAGTTGAGAAAGTGTCGCTAATTTGAGGCGTGACATGTAAGTTTTTGTAGTAAATTACAACTCCCACCTCCCAACTCCCATCTCCCATCTAAAAGTCATCATAGAAGCTAGGCTCGGAATTTTGCTTGCGGGCTAACATGTACTCGAATTCGATACTGGCAGCTACCCCAAACAGGATTGCACCCAGAATCCAAAATACCTCTAACATGAAGCCACCTTGATAGTCTTGAATGTGATTTCCGGCATATGCAAGCCACATATCGGCAATGTAGTAGCAGACGATCGCTAAAGCATTGGTCTGCCAAGCACTACTGAGCCGTCCGCCCCAAAAAGCCAAAGTCATTACGATAGCCAGGGCAAACAAAAACACATCACTCCAGACATAAAAAAGATTTAACTTCTGTCCGTAAGGCTTGAGGAGTCGATCGAATGTCACGATCGGCTCCGGTGCTGGAGTCGCAGGTGTTTCTGCTGGCTGGATCTCAGGTGCCATCGCCGCAGTCGCTACCGCCTGGGTTTGAGAGATCGCCACAGGCGGGGCAGGTGGCTTGAGTACCCACATCAAAATGACTGCCGCGTAAGTACTAATGCCAGCTACCAGCGACCATTGATAGATATTTAACCTCACCTGCTTACTCACGAGCATCCCCAACATCCCGATGGACAAACAGATATAGAAAATCACGAAAAATGGATCGCCCAGCGAACCAGTCGAATTGAGATGCCACACCAATTCCCACGAGCTAAAGAAGATATTTCCCGTAAAATAAGATAGTAAAGCAATCCCAATAAACAACCATACCTGACTACCACTGGGCATCCGCCGACTCAGGCCGTTCCGCAGACACAATAAACCAGCTACTAATGTCGGCACATTTTGCAAGATATACGCGGTAAAAATCCGATACCAAAATGGTCGATCCCCGCCCGCTGGGCCGCTAAAAAAGACATAAGTAAACAGGGATAATGCTGCCCAGCCAAATGCTAAATAGATGGCATTATCTTTGCGCCACAGATGTTCGTATCGCCCGAGTGTTTTGGAAATATTCATATAATTACGTGCTGTGCGTCAAAGCGGTTCAAATTGTAGTCGGTGCAGATAATATTTATAGTTACTTAACTACTACTAATTGCTAGTATTCCCATTCTTCAAACCATTAATCAAAAGTATCTAGACTCGATCGGCTAATTTTCTTGGCTCTCCTGCTATTTTGGGGAAAATGGCTAAATTACATGTCAACCCTTTCCTGTCATCAAAACCCCTTTCCCCTTTCAAGAGGAGCGATCTGTGCCTGTGGGTCTACTATACTGGTACTGTAGTTGACTACTACTAAGCAGCAAGTCCGAATCGATGCCAGCGAGGTGGCTAGCCCGATTAGTCTCGTTGGCTCAGTTGAAGATCTGTAGGTTGGGTTGCGGATGCGCGCTCTGGAGGTTTCCTCCAGATTGAGCGCACCAAGCAGAAGAATGAAACTAGGGCATACCCAACAAAGTTCCTTTCATCCCTTAGACGACATTTCTGTCGGCTGGCGATACTCGGAACGAGCATCGCCAGCACAAGCAGTAGTAGACTTATTTAGCAGGAACAAATTGCCGTGACCAATCAAATCGATCGCCCCACCGTGCGCACATTGCCCAGCGGATTGACTATTATTGCCGAACAGATGCCTGTCGAGGCAGTCAATCTGAATATTTATCTCAATGTCGGTTCGTTCCAAGAAACCGATGCGATTAATGGGATGGCACACTTCCTCGAACATATGGTGTTCAAAGGTACCTCGCGACTCGCCGCTGGCGAATTCGAGCGGGCAATCGAAGAACGTGGTGCGGTCACAAATGCGGCGACGAGTCAAGACTATACACACTACTACATCACCACCGCACCCAAAGATTTTGCCGCATTAGCGCCACTCCAGATCGATGTCGTTACCAATCCGCGCATTCCCGAGGATGATTTCGATCGGGAAAAAATGGTCGTGCTGGAAGAAATTCGCAGATCGCATGATAGTTCCTCGCGCCGTATCTATCAACACGCGATCGAAGTCGCATTTGCTAAATTACCATATCGGCGATCGGTATTAGGCCCAGAGTCGGTAATTGAAGGCGTTACGGCACAACAGATGCGCTATTTTCACGCCACCCATTATCAACCAGCGGCAATGACTGCCGTCGCCGTGGGCAATTTACCCGTCGAAGAATTAATCGATATCGTCGCTGATGGTTTTGCCTCGCAAACTGGTACGATTTCTGCTGCGGAATTTGTCGGCAAAAAGTCTCATCCCACCCCCGAGCCACCCTTTGGGCGGATCGTTCGCAGACAGCATATCGATCCCAGTCTCCAGCAAGCCAGATTAATTATGGTCTGGCGCGTTCCTGGCTTGCTAAATTTATCCGAAACTTACCCGCTCGATATCTTAGCAGCGATCCTCAGCTCGGGACGCACTTCGCGATTGGTAAAGGAACTACGGGAAGAACGTCAACTAGTAAATAGCATCAGCGTCAGCAATATGAGCAACCGGGTTCAGGGCTTATTTTACCTCAGTGCCCAGTTACCGAGCGAAAATATCCCCCAAGTCGAGCGAATTATTACCCAACATATCGCCCAGCTCCAAAATACGCTAGTTACTGAAACTGAAATCGCCCGCATCCGCCGTCAAGTCGCCAATCGCTATATCTTTGGCACCGAAACTCCCAGCGATCGCGCGGATCTTTACGGTTATTATCAGTCTGTAGTCGGCGATCTCACGCCTGCACTGAATTATCCCCAGCAGATCCAAGCACTAGACGCCAAAACCATCCAACTCGCCGCCCGCCAGTATCTTTCGCCCACTGCCTATGGGGTTATTGCTGTGAAACCTGAGTAAATTAGTGGATAGTGGATGGTGATTTTCCTGACGAGATCGCTTTTATTCTGTTAGAAGAAGACCGTAGGGTGTGTTATCCCGTAGGGTAACGCACCAAAAATAATAGACTTCACAGACCTACTTAATCACTTTTACAGTTTTGACCTGCAAAGGTTGACCGACTTGGCAGATCGTCACCATATCCGACTTAGGGATGCCGCTAATCCGGACTCTAGTGCCGTCAATTTTGGGAAACTTGCCCATCAATTCGTATTTTTGACCGTTATCGGCAGCAAGTTGATAACAGGTACCTTCTACTGCCAATTTTTTAATCGTGCCAGTCAGATCTATCGTCGCTGACTTAACTTTGGTCGAGCCAGTCATGGGAGTTGCTAGTGCGGGTGACAGGGGTACTAATAACCCCATTGCCCAAATCGCTCCCAAGACTGAGATCCAAATTTTAGTTACTTTAGCTGGCATAAATGTTAGCTCCGATCCCAATAGACGTTAATAACAATCGATCGATCCGATCTTAGCCCAATCTTCGATCGCACGGCCAATATCCTCGCTAAAACGATCGCAGCCAGACATCTCGATCGCTATCCTAATGCAATGGAGGCGATAAAAGCGATCGATTCCCTCTTGGCACCATCCGCCCGAAGCAAAAGTACCCTAACTATTAAATTTCACCCTACTCCTGCGCCCTTATCACAGCCACAGCAGCCTACACCACCAAAACGATCGAGCAATTGAAAAAATGGGGTGTTGCCACAAATTTTACGCTGGACGACCCAAAGTGGTAATATACAACACAGCTTCATCTTCAGGAATGCCTAGAACTTCATTGACGCGATCGTCAAAGAATCCCGCAATCCCACTAACGCCGACATCGAGACGAATTGCGGCTAGATTGATTCTTTGTCCCAGATGTCCGGCATCTAGATGTAAATAACGATACACGCGATCGCCATATTTTTGGACTGCTGTTTTGAGGTTGGCGGCATGAAAAATTACCGCGCCAGCATCGCGTCCTAATTCTTGCCCCAAGCAGAGATAGTGCAATTCTTGCCGGAAGTTGTTAAACCGAATCTGTCGCAGCTCTTGCGCTTTGGGCGCGTAGTAATAGCACCCTTCTTCTAATCCAGCTACCCCCGACACTGCTACAAAAGTCTCGATTAAATCTAGGTCGAAATAAGTAGGATTAGAGTCTAAATTTTGGTCGCTATAATGTGCGGGATGATAAGTAAAATCTAGGATCGATTTGAGTTCGTCAAGCGTTAATTCTGCACCTGAATAGGCACGAGTCGATCGACGTTTGAGGATCGTATCTTCTAATCCAGATAAGGGAATTGGCTGAGGTTCATTAATAGTAGAACTTTTTTGCCATTGAATTGGCGACCCAACTGTTGAGATTTTCAGACAAAAAGGAAAGTTATATTTATCATCTAATTGAGTGGTATTAATCTCTGCTGGGTTCGCAGGTAGCTGACTGAATTTAGTAATTTCAGTCATTTGATGGCAATATTGTAATAATTCTCCATCAGCGACTTCTGGATATTCTAAGTTAATTCTGGAGGGTAATCCTGACGGAAAAGCCGCGATCGCTGGATCGGGATGCACAGTGAGATCGATACAGGGAATGACTGTTACCGCACCTTCTGTTTCCGAATTAAGATATAGTAATTCATCGATCTGCCGATCGATAAAACCGCCGATAAAATAGGGTCGAAACTTATTCATCGAGCCAGATAATTCGATATTTCCGAGCAAGTGTCCGGTATCGAGAAAAATTCGCCGATATGCTCGATCTTGATAGCGCCATGCCGATCGATAAAAGACCGCAGTCGTAATCAGAGCTAAATCCGCCAGCATCAATGCGGGATGATTGAAACAAGCAACTTGGATATTTTGCCAAACATCATTCGACCAAAAATGAACGAGAGTATGATCCTTAACTTGGTAATTGTATAATCCGGCGGGTAATAAGCCATTACCTTTTGATACTAAATAAATCTCGGCTGGGTACAGGCCGCCCGCCGATGGAGCCGCCCGTAGATACATCGGCTCGCCCATCGTCTGAATCCGTGCTGTCAGCCCATAACTACATAACAGAAACATCGACAATCTCTGCCACCAATAGCTGTCATCATCTTGTTTGGTCGATTGTAAATATGGTTTGAGATCGTAAACTGTGCCGATCTTATATTCCTTGTATGATGACGGTTGTTGGCTCCAGTCTAGGCTATGACTCTTGGCTGCAATCGTCTCTGGATCGTATTTTGTCCGCTGGTGATAGTGTTGAGCAAATGAGTCAACCATAATAATTATTAATTGTAAATTATATTGACATTGCTGTCCAAATCGTCCAAGTATCGGTTAATAATAAAAATCCAGTCAATACTAATAAGGCAAAATACATCCAAGGTTGGGAGAGTGGATAAACATCTGTGGTATCGATGTCCGTATATTTTTGAATTAATTGTACTAATCGATTGAAACCTGCCACCCGCATCGGCAGCAAAAAACCTTCACCATTGGCATTAATAAAATAATAAACTAATCCACCCTGCCCCGTCGTCCGCATTTTTAAATCTTTAACATCGCTCCAAGCCAAATCCCAGCTTTTGGTAAAAAACCTCGGTACCCAGCTCGGATAATTGACTTGAATAGATCGATCGTCTACGACTACCCGCTGACTCAAGGCCCCCTGTAGTGCCACAAATCCCAATCCAATCCCCACCCATAGCAGCCATGCTGGTACCTCGGCATGGGTGAATGTCGCGAGGAAAGGGAGGGGAATCATGAGGGAGATGTACAGTAGGCTCAAGGTGATTCTGATGAGTGGGGCAATGTGGAAAGTCATCATTAGGTTTTAGGTTTTAGGCTTTAGTTTTTAGGGAATAACAAGCAAATAAGCTTCCAAATTGTAGGGTGGGCAGTGCCCAACGCATAAGTTTCAGGCGATCGAAATGTTTTGAAGACGCGATTTTTACCAGGCTCGATCGAGTCCCTGTCCCCAAAAAGCTGTAAATTTATGCACGGTAATATCGCCTAAAACTTGAGTTTGACAAGCCAGCCGCAGATTGCGAGTTGAAGTGTGCGGCGGGAAGGCGCGTCTGGCGGTATCTTTCCAATTTGGGGCAGATACCTCACCCTCGATTTCAACCGCACAGGTGCCACAGGTGCCAATTCCCATACAATTCACGAACTTAGCATTACCATTGTAGAGATCTACCCCATTCGCGAGTAATACTTGGCGGAGATTAGCTCCAGTTTCGCAGGTAAAGTTTTTTCCTTGGGCGGTGACTTTGGGCATGGGAGAGGGGAGAGGGGAGAGGGGATAGGGGTTAGAGAATTCCCCTGATGGTTTAGAGACAAGACAGCGAGGAGGGTTTTAGCTGAACGAATCGCACTTAAACTTTTACTGCATATTCAGGCGAAGTGCTACATTAACGAATAAATTTAAAGCTGATTCTATTTTCACGCAATTTATCACAGTAGTCACTCCTTCTACCCCCAACTCCCA
>NZ_JANMZA010000615.1:0-10588 GCF_031382685.1 Chamaesiphon sp. OTE_8_metabat_110
ACCATTGCTGCCAGGGCGTCTAATTGTCCGGTGCTGAGGTATTGACCTTGTGCATCGGCTTGGGCGACAACCTTGGAGAATCCGTCTAACATATATTTAATCCTGTATGCGTTTAATAGTTTTGGTGTCAAATCTTTCGGCGGCTGTCTCGCGATCGCTTAACATAGCTTAATAAATTTGCGAAAACTCTCGTATTAATATGAGAGGCTGGCTAGCTTTGATAGTCGGTGTTTACCAATCTGTCAGTTACTAGTATTACCTATTACTCTAAGTTTATACAATGTTGGATGGAATGTTTTTTGTTTTTCCTCATCTTTGTCACAAACGTTAATAATCCCCCCCTGCCTAGCTCCTAACTCGGACAATGGGTACCATAGTTACACCACTTTTGCGCTGTGAGCACAAAAAAAAATCGCTTAAATGTTTCCCTCGATCCGATCGAGCGTGAGAAGTTGGAAAAACTGGCTGCGGAGTCGGGGCTTTCGCTCTCGCGGACGATCGCGCAGTTAATTCGTAAGGCTAAAAGTAAGCCCAAGGATGACGATCTGACAAACACCTAAAAAAACCCAGCTTCCGATTGAGAAACTGGGTGAACGCGTTATTAAAGGCTTTAAAATCTAGCTTTGAGTGAGTAGTACTTTGCTCTGCGAGCGTCCGCTAATTTTTAACTGTCGTTGTAATTGATGCGTCAGTGCGGCAAACATCGCCACTTGCGCGGTAAATGTCGCTAAGATCGTACTTCCTGCTAGCTGGAAAATCCCGATCGGCGCAAAGGGCGAAAATAGCAGTACGATGGCTGCTAAGCCAGTTGGCGATTTGACTGGAGAAAGCGCGTAGGCAACCACCACGGGTAAAATCATCACGACACTGACGATCGCGCAAATCCACAGATTGCGCTTGCGAACTTTGAGAAATAGACCTAAATGTGCGATCGCGGCGTAAATTAAAATCAGACTAGCCGCTACACAGATCCCTGCTAGCAAACGTGTTACGTGTCCGGGCGTACTAAAAGTATTGAAGTCCATCCCGCGAGTGGGAACAGTTAAAGCCAAGATCGTTACTGGTATCCACGCAACCATCGCCATCGCGACGTTAATGGCGATCGTTAGCAGGGCAGGACTTTTATCGTTACCAATCAAATCTTGAAATAGATCCCGTTGCATAAACTTCCGCCGCTGCTGAGTGTGTTCGCGACGATAGCGACTCCAATCTTGTAATGCTTGTTTGTTGGGCAATAACATCGGAATTAGTAATAATAATGCGATGAAATCAACCATCGCCAGTACGGACATTATTTGACGTGCATGGTAGTATTTTTCCGGATTTGCAAAAATGAGTGGCACTGTAAACCCGGCGATCCACAATTGGACGCAAAAATTAATGAGATAACTTTGATATTTACTAATTATAGTAGCCGTAGGGTTGAGATAGCGACGGGATAGGGTCTGCCAGATGCCATAACTAGCAACCAGACAGCAGCCAATTACAAAGATATGAAAACTAACCGCACTCCGATCGATCGCCCAACCATACCAGTAGATGTATGTATAGTCTCCCGAAAAATTTTCTTTGTTTATCGCACTTGATAAAAAGCTATTAATCGCGAAAATGGGCAGACACAGTGGGAAAGCCACAACGATGACTGTCACAATTGCCTGAATGCCGCCGAGTAAGACATATAAAACTGAGGCACTAGCTAGCAAGAACCACATTGCTCCTAGCGTTCCATACCAACTCGCTAGTAAGGGAATAGTAGCTTTGGCGCTCATTCCCATCCAGAAATGTAGCGGCAGCATCACAGATATGGCAATATATACCAGGATGGGTACGCCCGAGATTTTACCGATAAAAATTGTCTGAGCTGATTGAGGGCTAAGCCGGATAAAGTTGAGGGTGCCGCGTTTTTCTTCTTGAATTAAGTCGGCAACTAAGGTATAAACAGATCCCAAAATTAGTCCCGACGGCAAAATCCAACTCAAACAAATAAATATATCGTATTGCCACTTTTGCCAGTTGATAATGAAACCACCAGCACCATCGAGATTACATAGGCTGCTGGAATTATTATAGGGAGAGAGACTAAAATTGCAATATTTACTATAAACCTGCTGAGCTATTTTGGGAATTAGCGGCGAATTATTATCAAATAGTGGAGCCGGGAGCTGAGCATTAAAAAATAGTACCACTAGTCCCTGAAGTAATAGGCTACTCACGATTGCCAGCGCAATATTTCGGGGTGTCAACCGTTCTTTGAGTTCTCGGAATAGCTGGGGGTTGGTATCACCCACTCGATCGATTAATTTATCTAACATTATCGTTATTCACCTCTCTAGTGGTTATTGACAAAACTTTCTCGAAATAGTTGGGAATTAGTAGATCCAATCGATCGTTTTGATTATCATCATCCTCATCTCAACTAAATTATTAATTATTAATTATTAATTAATTTACGAGGCTTGTTGATGCCCTAACTTCAAGAAAATAGTTTCTAAATCTTCCTGAATACATTGAAAATTGGTAATCGGGATCTGGTTGTGAATGAGCGATCGCAACAGATCGGCGGCATCCTCTTCATTGCCCAAAAATCCGACCCTCACGCCATTAGTACCAGTTAATACTTCCATCTCTGTCACCAAGGGATTGGCTTTAAGTTCGTGTTTGAGAAGGGCTAAATCTCCGAGCGTGCCAATTAGAATTTGTTGCTGACTCAACCGTTGATAGAGATCTTCGAGCCGACAACTCTCGACCAAAAATCCTAGCTCCATAATCCCGACAGACGTACAGAGTTCGGCTAAGTCACTCAAGACATGAGATGAGATCAAAATCGTCATCCCTGCCTCTTGGAGTGTCTTAACGATCTGCCGAAATTGCATCCGGGCGATCGGATCTAATCCCGATACTGGTTCGTCTAGCAATAGTAAAATCGGCTCGTGAATAATCGTCCGCGCCAGACTCAATCGCTGCTTCATTCCCCGCGAAAGTGTGGCAATCTTACTATTGCGCTTGGTACTGAGCTGTACCAGTTCCAGCACGTCATATAATCGCCGCTGACGCCGTTCGGTAGTGAGCTTATAGAGCCGCGCAAAATAGTCGAGATAGTCCCAGACTGTCAGATCGTCATACAGGGGAAAGTCATCGGGGAGATATCCCAACAACCGTTTGAGATTGGTATTGCTGCGATCGCGTAGCAGTCGTTCGCCATTGATATAGATCTCGCCTTGAGTTGGTTCCTCAGCGGTGGCTAGCATCCGCATCAGGGTGGTCTTACCAGCACCGTTAGGGCCAATGAGTCCATAGACTTCACCTGCGGCTATCGCCAAGTCCACGCCATTTACCGCCAGATGACGATCGAACTGTTTGGTTAAACCTTCTGTCTGAATTGCTAATTCTGTGTCCATTACTCACTCACCACTATCGTGTCGATGCGATCGGCGGATTTGAAGATTGAGTTAGCAACTCAATTTTCGTATTCCATCAATTATAGATACAATCTCGCGATTAGTGATTTCGTAAAGGTGGAATGGTGTTGCTCGGTGCTAGCCTAAATAACCATCCGAAAGATGCTGGCAAATTTAGCACTTTTGCCCTGATTGGATTGCCGCGATAATTGCTAGATTGGCGGCGGGGAACTGGTACCGATGGAGATCTTCGACATTTACCCAGCGCACTTCATCGGACTCGATCGGTTGGGGAATACCACTGATATGCTGACAATGATGAGCGATCAGGGTAATCTGAAATGTTGGATAAGTATGCTCGATCGAGATCAGATGCTTCCCGACGCTAATTTCGATCGCCAATTCTTCTCGAATCTCCCGCACGATGCACTCAGGCACTGTTTCACCAGGCTCGATTTTACCGCCTGGAAACTCCCATAGTCCTCCCATTGCGCCTTCAGCCTTGCGCTTGTCTATTAAAACTTGCCCCGACGGACTCCAGATAACGCCAGCACCGATTTTTTTATGGGGGAGCGATAAATTCACGATTAGATCCTTAACATTATCTCGATCTATCATTAGCTAGACGCGATCGAATTGTCAAAAAAAAGCCCGCTCGTGCGGACTTGATAATATTTACGAAGCGAGATACTCACCGATATCGGCTTTGCGTTTGCGGAGCTTGGCAATCGCTTCGCGCTCGATTTGACGGACGCGCTCGCGACTGATGTTGAGCAAATCGCCAATTTTCGCGAGGGTGAGGGGTTGGGTATCTTTTAACCCAAACCGGAGCGTCAGCACCTGCTGTTGTTGAGGGGTGAGTTCGGACATCATTCGCTCTAGATCTACCTGAAGAGACGAGTTGGTGACATACTCTTCTGGTGAGATCCCCGGATCTTCTAAAAGATCGCCGAGTTCGGTGTCTTGATTGTCACCCACCCGGAGGTCGAGTGATAGGGGTTGACGGGCGCGTTCTAAGTATTCTCTAACTTGCTTGGAAGATAGCTCCAACTCAGCAGCTAGCTCGTTAATCGTCGCTGCTCGTCCGTATTGTTGAGCGAGAGCGCGTTGAGCTTTTTTGATCTTGTTGAGCTTTTCGGTAATATGGATGGGTAGCCGAATAGCGCGAGCTTTTTCAGCGATGGCGCGAGTAATTGCTTGACGAATCCACCAGTAAGCATAGGTCGAAAACCGATAACCCTTACTAGGGTCAAATTTTTCGACTCCACGCTGCATTCCAATCGTCCCTTCTTGAATCAAATCTAGAAGGTCGATGTTCCGCTTGATGTATTTTTTGGCAACAGACACTACCAGTCGAAGATTAGCCTCTACCATGCGGCGTTTGGCGTTTTCTCCAGCAGAGATCGTCTTTTGCAGTTGGGTTTCGTCGATGTTGGCAGCAGTTGCCCATTCAGCCAAACTTGGCTCCCGACCGAGTTCTTCGAGTAGAGTATTCTTGACCGCCATCACGATCGTCAACTGCTGTACCTGCTTACCATACAGGATTTCCTGTTCGTGGGTGAGCAAGGGCACGCGCCCGATTTCACGAAGGTAGGTACGGACAGTATCGGTTGATGCTTGAGCAGTTTTCATGACTCTGGCTAAAATGTAGTGGGGATTTAGATGCAAAATCTCGATTGCAGCAGTGGTGGCTCTATTGGGTACAATTGGTCTGCGAAGATCGATCGGTACCGAAACTAGCCTTAGCTACAGTTTGTTCTCAAGTTTACTTTTACGTTGTTCTAATAATCTTAACATTTGTACACATTCACTGGCGATCTTTTTTCATACTCAGCCAATTGGCTGACGGTAATGATTTCGCGCGGGTGAAGGCACTGTCGGGTCGGTATACACGCCAAAACATGCCCTAATAACCGTCTCGATCGATTTACTTTCACTCTCATCATAGTTAAGATTTTGTTACGCGAAGGCGATCTACAGCACAAATTGGAGTTATTTAAAGTTAATGCAAACATTTTGGTTAGTTCGCCACGCACATAGATTGGACTTCAGCGAACCGGAATGGTTCGATCGAGCGATTTATCCTTACGATCCGCCACTCTCACCGCAAGGGCACGATCGAGCTGTCTGGTTGGCTCAAAAGTTAAGCGACATCAAGGTCGATCGGATTTATACGTCTCCCTTTCTCAGAACGATTCAGACAGCAGACCCGCTGGCAAGATTACTAAAATTACCGATTCAGTTGGAATGGGGTTTGTGTGAGTGGTTGTGTCAAGACTGGACGACAGAATTTCCCACAACTACTCCGATCGATGAATTGTTGCGCTATTACCCAAATATTGATGCTGGTTATCAATCTCGACTTGTGCCCTGTTACCCTGAAACTACAGATGCACTAAACATACGTCTTAATATCATAGCACAAAAACTCAATGACAATGGCGATCGGACGATCGCGATCGCCCACAAAGGCTCTGTACTGGGAATCGTAGCTGCCTTAACTAGCAACGATGACTGGCTAGCTCATGATTTGCCATGTGGCGGAATTATTAAACTGGTGAAGGAAGGGGAGCGCTGGTCAGGTGTCGTCGATGGGTAAGCCATGACGGAGTGCAGAGAGTCTAGCCTGAGCTTTGGGATCGAGGGAGTTAAATAAAAATCTTCCAGAAGATTGTTTCTGCGGGCGGTGCCTTCTTTTTGCTCGTTTGGCACTGAAATCGACATCGGAGATCAACTGTAGCGAGGAGATCCATTCGGCACCAAATCCGATCGCGGTCAGTTGCTGGGCGCGATCGGAGGTTGCTACAATCAGTCTCGAAGCGGAGTACTGAAGATCGTGCCGGAATGCCGCACAGAACTTCTCAATGTATGTGTCGGCAGTTTCGAGAAAGTCGCTGTAATGGATCGATAAGTTAGGTGTAATTATCTCGCAGTAAGCTGGTGCATCCCGACTGTAGGCATCAAAAACTACTTTGGTCTGGTAGTCCTCAAACGCACTGTAGTTAATTAGGGCTTCGATCAACTTATTCCGCGCGGCTTCTAAGTCGGCTCTCGATCCCGAAGTGAGTGGATTGCGGTCGGTATGACGGTCGTGTAACTCTGTCCAGGCTCCAATCACGTTGTAGCCATCAACGAGTAATACAGCTTGCTTGCGTGAGGGAGGCATGGTTCAAATTACACTTTCCTTAATAAATTTTTATATTAACTTCCCTAATATTAGCAAGTTGTGGAATAAGTGGATAGGGGGGTGGCTGAGGAGAGGGGGAGACTGGGAGACGAGGAGACTGGGAGACTGGGCGAACTTAGTGGCTTATTCTCTTACCTTTTACCTTTTACCTTTTACCTTTACCTCTTACCTATTCCCTATCCCCTATTCCCTATTTTGTAACAGGACGACTGCATAGGCGCAGATGCCTTCTTCTTTGCCAGTGGCGTCTAGTTGCTCGTTGGTGGTGGCTTTGATGCCGATTTGTTCTGGGGATAGTTGTAATGCCTTTGCCAATCGATCTCGCATAGTGTGAATGTGGGGCTTGAGCTTGGGACGTTCGGCGACGATGACGGTATCGAGATTGCCAATTTGCCAGCCGCGATCGAGGATGAGATGATTGACTTGTTTGAGGAGTTCGATACTGTCTGCTCCCGCCCATTTAGCATCTGTAGGGGGAAAATAGTGCCCGATATCGCCGAGGCTCAATGCGCCCAGCATCGCATCCATAATCGCATGAGTCAGCACGTCAGCATCGCTGTGCCCGAGTAAGCCCAGTTCGTGTTCGAGGCGAACGCCTCCCAAAATCAGGGGACGCCCCGAGACTAATCGATGAATGTCGTAACCATTGCCAATGCGAATGTTCATGGAGATTTGAGGAGTGAGATATGGCAAAATAGCTAATAAGAATCGTATCGCACAGACGGCAAGATCGGTCATCACCGACTGAGAATGCTGCCACATCGGTATTATACGATTGCTGAAGATCTTGTTGGCATAAAAAAATAGATGGAGACGATCGCGGCGCAGAATGCTGATGTTGTCAGTAGCATCGGGGCACAATTACAACAGCTAGCCAGCCAAGAGCAGATTACTATTCTCTATGCTTGCGAGTCAGGGAGTCGCGCGTGGGGTTTTCCCTCGCCAGATAGTGACTATGACGTGAGATTTATTTATCTGCGTCCTTTAGAATGGTACTTATCGATTGAAGATCGTCCCGATACGATCGATCTGCCGATCGATTCGCTATTAGATATTAATGGTTGGGATCTGCGTAAAGCGCTGAAATTATTTAAAGGCTCGAATTCTGCAATTTATGAATGGATTCAATCGCCGATAGTTTATCGAGCTGATGGTAATTTACCTCATAAATTACTGGAATTAGCCCAGCAGTACTATGCACCGCGAGCGGGGATTCATCACTATTTAAATATGGCGACGAACTGCTATCGCGAGTCACTTCAAACCGATACTGTCAAGTTGAAAAAATACTTTTATGCACTGCGACCAATTTTAGCAGCTAAATCGATAGTTACATATCAAACCTTTCCGCCAATGGTGTTTAATGACTTATTGAGTTTAATTAGCGATCGCCCAGATATTTTAGCTGAGATCGATCGATTATTGACTATCAAATCCACTGCTAACGAAGCGACGACGATCGCACCAATTCCACTTTTCAATGATTTTATCCGCACGGAGATCGAACATTGCGAAGCGGCTGTCAAACTTATTCCCAAGCATGAAACAGATGGAGCGGCAATCGATCGGCTATTTAGAAAACTCGTTCTCACTCAAGCTTAAGAGTAAATTCAAACAAACAGAAATTATTTAATTGTATTTGTATAACTACGCTCTTAATTGTCTCAATCGCCAATACTTTAGTCACATTTAATTTCAAAATACACTCAAAAGGCTATGGATATCAAACACGGAATTACTAAAACAATTGGCAATACACCACTGATCCGGCTGAATAGTTTTAGCGATGAAACTGGGTGTGAGATCTTAGGAAAAGCAGAATTTCTCAATCCTGGCGGCTCGGTCAAAGATCGCGCCGCTTTGTACATTATTGAAGATGCCGAGCGACGCGGTATGCTCAAACCGGGCGGTACTGTCGTTGAAGGTACCGCTGGCAATACGGGGATCGGACTCGCGCATATTTGCAACGCTAAGGGGTATAAATGCCTGATTATCATCCCCGAAACTCAGTCAGCGGAAAAAATCGAGGCACTGCGAACCCTCGGCGCAGAAGTTCGGACGGTACCTGCTGTGCCATATAAAGACCCAAATAATTATGTCAAATTATCCGGTCGCGTTGCTGCGGAAATGGAAAATGCAATCTGGGCAAATCAGTTTGAAAATCTCGCTAACCGCTTGGCACATTACGAAACGACTGGCCCCGAAATGTGGGCGCAGACTGATGGTAAAATCGATGCCTGGGTATCATCGACAGGTACGGGCGGCACTTTTGCGGGTGTCTCAATGTTCCTTAAAGAAAAGAATCCTCAAATTAAAAGCATCATTGCCGACCCGATGGGGAGTGGCTTATATAGTTATGTGAAAACTGGCAATATTACCCTCGAAGGTAGTTCGATAACTGAAGGAATTGGAAATAGTCGGGTTACTGGTAACATGGAAGGCGTACCGATCGATGATGCGATCCAAATTCACGACCAGGAGTGTATTGAAGTTGTCTATCAGCTTCTGCGAAAAGATGGATTATTCATGGGCGGTTCGGTCGGTATTAATGTCGCAGCAGCGGTAAGAGTGGCAAAGCAAATGGGTCCAGGACACACGATCGTTACCATCTTGTGCGATGGCGGAGCCAGATATCAATCTCGAATTTTCAACCGCGAATGGTTAGCAACTAAAGGATTGAAAGTTGATTGATATCGATAGGCAACATAACGAATATAGATCTTTGGCGCGTTACCCTTCGGGATAACACACCCTACAGTATTCTTTTTATCCACTATCCACTATCCACTATCCACTATTCACTATCCTAAATGATTGAAATCGTTAGTTGTTTACATGTAGCAGTAATCGCCTCCAATTTGGAGCGTTCGATCGAGTTCTACACGCAGGTATTAGGATTGAAACAGATCGATCGTCAGCTCAAGTATCCAGGTGTCTGGTATCAAATTGGCGATTTTCAATTGCACTTAATTGAAAATGTTGAGGCTCGTTTTAACGATACGATCGATCTCAATGTATCGACGCGCAATCCCCATATCGCGCTATCAGTTCGTGACTTAGATGCCGCCAAACAGCAGTTAATAGCGGCCAATTGTATCGTGAAGATGAGTAATTCTGGCAGAGCGGCACTATTTACACAAGACCCTGACGGTAATGCGATCGAGTTAACTTGGCTCGGTACCGATTCATAAAATTCTAGAGATCTCATCTGGAGGCTAAAGTCGATCGCACAATTGTGATGCAAAGAGCGTCATGGCTGAAAAATAGTCACTATCTACCATGCAGGTCAACCAGACAATCTTAACTCTGAAACTTTTTCACTGTCAGACTAAATTTAGCGGGGTCTGCACTCGTCATGCTATTGCTAATGCCATCTGCTTAGTAGCAGCACTCTGGCTCAATTGTCCAGTCTTCGCTCAGTCAAATTCGATACCATCTGGGTCAGAAGTATGTGATGTAAATCTCACATTATTAAAGCCTACGGAAGTTGGTGCCGATCCAAATATTATCACCGCCGATACTGTATCGCCCGAAGGCAATACTATCCCCAGCTTGTGGTGGACAAACGAACAACTGCCATCAAAATTGGTTGTCAACTGGATTGCCAACCGTCGCCAGAGCCAGATTTATTTATTAGTTAATAGTCAGTATTGGAACATCTTAGATTACGTCGATCGCTATCGCACGCTCTCTAGATTCGGTCGCGTCGCTCAAAGTTATGGTTACGACCTCAAAATTTGTAACGATCGCAAGATTTCCTTAGCGCATTACACCTGTGATGTGAAAAGTGGCTCCACCGAGCGGCAACCTGGTAGTATGATGCCACCTCAGAATTGTCAAATTTGGCTCAATAGTGGCGATCGAGAGGGGATGGGAGTGCAGGGTAAATAATTACGATCGAGACTTTAGTCTGGGCTGCTGGATTTTCCAAGTCACCGCTGAAATAAAATTGGTAGTCATGTGTGCCACGATCGGAATGAGCAAATTGCCAGTCTCGACCATT
>NZ_JANMZA010000407.1:0-5036 GCF_031382685.1 Chamaesiphon sp. OTE_8_metabat_110
TTTTGTTACTAGTTTATGTCCGTTTTTCCACCCTTGACAATTGAGATCGATCGGGATATCGTCTACAGAACATCTGTCTCGATCGCTCGTTGGCGTTCGCGTAGCGTCTGCCTTAGCAGAAGCCTACCGTAGGTAATTGACGCCTTAATTTTCCCCTGACACATAGTAAAGACCGACAGCGATCGCAATATTCAGTCACTCTAAATCTTAAATCTATGGCTCAATTTTGGATTGCCGTCTTCTTCATTTTGTTGGCAAGTGCCCAATTGGTTCAATCTATTAAAGCGATCGATCTACCATTTCCAGTTTATTTAATCTTAGGAATGGTACTTGCTGTCGCGGCTAATCCTCGATCGAGACTTGCATTCATTCCCACCCAACAAGTCACGATCCAAGAGATCGCCACACCAGATCCAACGATCGCCGCCGCAGTGCCCCTAATCTCTACTCCAGAATTTCACAATGTCGCGCCCGCGCAGCTCGACGCGCTCGAACCTAAACCCAAACGCACCAAAACCGCGCCCAAATCGCTCCCAGCCACTCCCAAGCCTCCCAATGCCCTCGAAGCGATCGAGCCTAAACCTAAGCGCGCCCGTAAAACAACTGCTAAATCGCCACAAGTGTAAGCCTGCTCGCGAGCTTCAATTATCGAGCTGTCTCGACAGCAGTCGTTCGATCTGGGCAATTGTCTCAGACTGAGCTTGAATCAATCGATGTAGCTCGGCTATTTCGCGATCTCTGAGTAAATCTAGTTTTTCGTGAAGTAATTCGATCTCCATTTCAGCTTTGACATCGCAGTCCAAATCCTGTTGTGCGCGCTCTCGATCTATTTCTGACTGGCGATTTTGACTCATCAAAATAAACGGTGTTGCATAAGCCGCCTGAAAGCTCAAGGCTAGGTTGAGTAAGATAAACGGATATGGATCCCATTGTCCCAGCACAGCAAGCACATTTAGCACGATCCACACTGTCAATAGACAACTTTGGATGATGATAAACCTCCACGAACCGACTACCTCTGTGACAACATCGGCAATCCGATCGCCGCGTGAGGAAGATCTGGGAGTAGTAGATCTCGCAGGTTTAATCGATCGTAAGTAAGATAGTCGCTCTAAGTCGCTCGTGGTCAGTTGCGGTGCTTTAATAACTGGTGGCGAGTCCATAAATGTCAGTAGTTAAGAAGCGATCGCCCTATTATCGCTCGAAAGCGCTCGATGCCCGATGTTTTGCCAGTCGGCTGAATTGACGATCGGCTTAAAGTGACGTCAGTATCAAAGTGGTGTTGGGAACGGCACTCGATCGCTCCCAAACTTAATTGAGCTGAAATTTCTCAGCCTAAAATCTATAAAAATTTACCGATCCGATCGATCAACTGTTCGGCGGTTAAGACACCTTCGATCCGATCTACTGATTGCCCCCCTTTGAACATTACCAAAGTTGGCAAAGCTTGAATCTGATGACTAGAGGCGATTTGGGGATATCGATCGGTATCGATCTTCATAATTCTCACTTGCCCATTGAGTTCGATATTGACTTGTTCCAAAATTTTGGACATCATCTGACACGGGCCACACCAAGTCGCATAAAAATCAACTAAAATCGGTAGCTCGCTATTGGCGATCGCGTCTTCAAAACTGGTAAATTGTTGCTTGACTGCCATGAGATTGTCCTGAAACAAAGTTTGCGTAACTCGATTCTAAACATTTTTGGCTCGACCGGACTAGATTCGATAACAAACGATAAGCACCTCTCATAATTCGGCATTGCCGATTGGAAGTATGTCAATTAGATTTTGACAGCAACCAATCCCATCACCCATCTCCTACCTCCCATCTCCCACCCACCAGCCATCGGGAAGATAAATACCGCCGCAGCGTAGAACCAGCTCGGGATTCATAAAATAAGCCCAAGCTACGATGCTAGCCGTGCGATTCGCCAAAGCAGAGGTTGCACCAACGGCAGATAGATATGCCACGATCGATTCGCGGTTATAATCATTTTTGGCGGGATCTCGATGCGGCTGGAAGTCTTCAAGTTCGTCTAATTCTGCTAATATTGTCGGGCGCTCGAATGAGATCACAAATCCATGTACTTGACTATTGCCATGAATTGCACCCGGATAACCCAACGCGGGCAAATCGTACAGGCACCCCTCAATATGGGCGCGCCGACTGGTAATGACTCGATTGCCACAATAGCGATCGAAATTAGCTTCCCCAGGCTTGAGAGTACCGTAGACAAAGACATGTAGATCTTCATTCATCGTGGCGATAGATTCCTCCAACCAACTCGATCGAGTATAACTGCTCGACACCATTTTGACTCCAATGCCCCAGCCATCCACGATCGCCACTACCAAAAGCCAGTCGATGCAAATCCCCAAATTACTCGCAGATCACCTGCGGTGGATGGTAGTGCTGGCACAATTGCAAGAACTGGGCGGCAAAGAACATCGCTACCCGGTGAAACAATTAGTAGCCGATCTGCAACTAGGTAGTTTATTTGCCACACCTACTGGTGAAATTAATCGCGAGCCAGTAGTTGGTTTGAGCAAAAAAGCCTGGGAAATCTGGTGTTGTGGCAAGTCGGTAGATAAGGGGGAAAGTCCGCTCAATTCGATCTATCAGTGTCGGAGTTTTTATGGTTTGGATGCGCCCAATAATCTCTTACAAAGATTGAATAAACTCTTAGACATGGCGATCGATCGACATAAAACTCTCGAACCAGAAGCTAGACGCGGTAAAAAGGATAGTAAATACGATCGTTATCTCGAACAGTGGGGCGACTATGCAATTCAATTAGTCGCGCTTAATGGCGGTTGGGAAAATTTTAGTTCTCAGGAAAGTCTCGCTCAAATTAAAGATTTGTGGGTGGGTATCCACCCACCCGCAGTAGAATTGACAGGTATAGATCGGGAGTCTTTGATTCAACGGATTATTTATCTCGATAGCGATCGCTACATCCAAATTGTTGCCACTGCAATTGGTTCCTTATATCCCCTGTGGTTTTTCAAATCTCAACAGCGTAAAGAATTACTCGATCGCATTGCCACCCAAGATCGCGAGATGAAAAAAGCTTTACCCAAGCGCGATCTCTATATCGATGTCAATACCCAAATCGGGCAAATGGCGGGCTTACCGTACCCATTTGGAGTTGCTGACGAGCTGTTAGCTTATTGTTGGGATGTCGAGATCGCCCAGGTAGAAAACTATTTACCAGAAACTGCTTGGTGTCCGATCGCCATTCAATCGATCGCGAGAGAACTGCAAAATGAATATTGGAGTCCACCATTATTATTTACGATGTGGGGCGATGAATTTCCCGTCCCCGATGATGACAAACACAACTATTCAATTCCATTTATTGCGCTTACCCAAGGCGGTAATCAGTTTGGCGAATTATATCAACGGATCGAGATGCCGATTGCCGCAGACGCTAGCACTCCGCTCGCACTATTGGCAGCGATGAGTATCGGGATCGAATCCCATACTTATGGTGAAAAAATTCTCGATCGACTAGAAATTCAAAAGATAAAGATCGGTACCCAATCTAACTACAACCGGACTAAAATTCTAACCGAACCACCAGAGAGCGATCTGATTGCTAGTTATTTCCCTGTTAGTCTATCATTGCAAATAAATCCCAACTATCAGCAGTTAAGCACAGCAGCTTTATATCAAAAATGGGGACAAGTTGGGGATGCTTTTAACTATACCTGTCCGCAATTAGTTTTAGCTGGCGGGCTATTCTTATCAAGACAGGCAAAAGCTACCGATCTAATTATCGATCTGGGTATTTATCTGCGGACGGTAGAGTTATTAATTCGCAATCTCCGACCGGAATGGGACTCGATCGAGCGTTATTTTACCCAATTGGCTAGTAATGATATTACTACCAAACAAGCGGCGGCACAGTCGATTAGAGAAGCCTGTCAGATCGTTGCCAAAAAGAGTAAGTTAGTCAAAGGTAGCGATCTGGTAAGTGCCAATGCGATCGCCGAAATCTTGAGTCAAGTCGCCATCGAAATGTTAACGGCTTTAATTCCCACCGATGCCGAAAAATATCAAGCATGTGTGGAACAAATCGACGATTGGGGCTGGGCAAAGTTGTTAGAATCAGTCCAATCGACATCGGTATATATCGCCTGTGAACTATTTACAGGTTAAGGGCGCATATTTAAAACTCTATTGGGACACAAACCCGACTTTTCAGAAAAGTCGGGTTTGTAGCGGCACCCGCTTTAGTTATCGAGCGTGAGTCATTAGATATTGACCGTTACCATTGTAATCGCCATCACAAGTCGCAAAAATTGTCCCCAACATAATTAAGTAGAATCGCCAAATTCGCCGAAACTTGGCATAATCCATCCCATAATCTAATAACTTAATACTTGCTTGGGCATCATCAAATCGGCGCAACCATTCGGTCATAGTATAATGATAATTCATCCCATTTAGGTACCAGCGATCGACAGTTTTGAGGTCGCGATCGTGACTGGGAATCGCATCATGATTCCAATACCGACCGTGGGGAAAAATGTACTTATGAGTGAAGCCAGATGACATATTATTCGGGAGTCGCGCGGTAATAATATGGATCAAGACCTTACCATTACTTTTAAGAAAAGATGACAGCTTTTGGAAAGCATTAGTAAGGTTGCCAATATGACAAAAAACGCCGATCGACAGAATCTTATCAAATTTCTCCGCGAACTCTACTTGATTTAGATCGCCTTCAATCAGGGTGAATCGACCCGAACTGAGGAAACTTTGCGGATCTTGCATTTTGTCACGCATATACTCACACTGCTGATGACTGAGGTTTAGCCCTGTAAACCGGACATTGGGAAACTTGGACATAATGTAGTTTGGCACACAACCCCAACCACAACCAAAATCTAAAATATTATCGCCATCGACGATTTCTAGTCGTTCGATGACTCGATCGATCATGTGCATTTGAGACGTTTCGAGATCGGTCGCGCCATCTTCCCACCAGCCCATACTGTACTTGGGATAGATAACTTGCCAATCTCC
>NZ_JANMZA010000664.1:0-11437 GCF_031382685.1 Chamaesiphon sp. OTE_8_metabat_110
ATTAACCTGAGCATAAACGGTGGCTTCGATCGTGACAAACCAAGAATTAGCGGTTGCCTTCGATTGGGAACACGCTTTATCTTACGATAAGTCAATTATTACGGCAGGCAGATTCGATGCACCCGTGCTGTTCTTCCAGAATCTGCTGATGCACGCTTGGTATGCAAAACGAGGCTCGATAAACTAAATGATGAATCATTCTCGAAATCGTCGGAGATTGTTGCTGGCTGGTGTATCTGTGCCGTTGGCGTAGCCTATCGGAGATAATCGCGGCTGTTTGGACATCGTGGGCTACTCAGGGAAATGCTACTGTTTCGGCTCAGGCACAGTTCGTAAAACTCGAACAGACGCTGGCGCGTCTCCAGTTGCAATTACGAGTTTGGTTACAGGGTAATACGACTGGGGCGGCACGCATTCGTGCTGGTGTTCCCGCCGATTGGCAGGTCGGCGATAAGACGGGTACTGGCGACTATGGTACCGCCAATGATATTGGCTTGCTGTGGCCGCCTCGACGTGCGCCCATTGTCGTTGCCATTTATACTACTCAAGGTGAGAAAGATGCCAAGGCGCGTAATGACGTTATTGCATTGGCAGCTCGAATCGTCGTCGATTGGCTGGGCTAATAAGTGCTTCGGTTGTGCCTTAGTAATATGCGCGTTATCTTGATTCTTCTTTCCAATTTCACCAATCAGATATGAAATTATTGATGGATATCCTAGCATTGGCAATCGCTAGATCGCGATCTAAGTTAGCTTCACTTTGATTATAAGCATAAATAAAATTAATATCAGTCACTCCAATATACTCAAAGATATACCTAAAATAAGATTCAAATTTTTTTATCACCTCATCTTGATTTTTATTACGTGGATAGTTATTTATTTGATTAGCAATGGCTAGCAATTTTTTACCGTGCAACAGTCCTTGAGAGTCATGTTTATTTTCTGTAACAGCAAGATTGGTTCTCGCAATCAGGTCGATATAAGTTTTTAAAGTGGACGGGACAATAAAGTTAAGAATAGGTAAGGAGATTAAATATCGATCGTTTAAAAGGAGTTCATCTACTAATTCCTTAGATGAAAATAGTTCACTGATGCTATCGAGTATCGATCTATCTGATGATGATGAAGCTTCTGCATCCATCCATTCTGCCGTAATATGAGAAATGGGAAACTGACTGATATCGCGATAGGTGACTATACTGTCAGGATTGCTGGCGATCCACTGCTCGACAAATTCTTTGGCAAGTAGACGCGAGATCGATCTACCAGTACGTTTACTAGTATCGATCTGAAGAAGATTAGTCATGATGAATGTCTTTACACAATCTGATGCGTTAGTTTATTAAGTTTGTGGATATCAAAAAGCTATGCTTTTAGAATTCTATAGTATTGTTTTGAGCTTAGCATTCAATACATTACACGATCGGCAACAATATTTTTATCAGATTCTTACGAACATTTATCAGATTCTTATGATTTTAGGTTGATAGTTAAAACTAGATTACTAACCCTGCGTACTTATTTTATATTTGTTTGAAAAACCATTAAAAATATTCAACTTAGGGCTTATTCTGTTAAGGTAAGATTTATCAAATTGTGCAAGCTGTCGATTAGGATGCCTGAAATAGAATCAACAATGGGCAGCCCGATTAGTCTGGTCGAAATCGATGAACAGTTGAGTGAAGCCCTAGTTTCATCTAGTCGGCAAATGGGCTGGAAGGGAATATTAGTCGAACATTACCGACATTCTGAAGAACCAGGTGAACTTGAAGTTCCGGCTCTTCCAGATCATTGGCTCACTTTACCGCTGGGAAAACCTGCCCACTTGACCCAAAAGCGTGATGATACTCTACATGAATCGACAGTCCAAAAGGGTGATATTATCTGTTTCCCCGCTGGAAGATCGAGTTACTGGCACATAGAAGGTCGTGTAAGTGATGATTTTGACTATCAGCCAATGCTGCATATTCAGTTGCAATCAAGATTGATGACCCATGTTGCCGAAAAACTTGAGTTTGGGCAGGGGCAAGTTGAGTTAGTCAACTGTTTTGGCAATCATGACTTACCACTCCACAACATTGCGATGTTACTTGCTGCGGAGGTAGAAACTGGGGGATTGATGGGAGAGTTGTACCGAGAATCATTAACTCAGGCGTTTGTAATTTATCTATTGCGAAATTATTCAACGATCGATCGAGAAATCAAACCTCAACATCAAAGTTTAACCAATATGCAGTTACAGCAAGCGATCGATTACATCCAAGATCGTCTTGGTGGAGACTTATCACTAATTCAAATTGCCGAGAATATTAACATCAGTCCGAATTACTTCGCTAGTTTGTTTAAACAAAAGACTGGCATTTCACCACATCAATATGTGATTCAGCAACGAGTAGATCGAGCGATAGTCCTCCTTCAAAAAACAGATTTGAGAATTAGTGAAATTGCTTCACGAGTTGGTTTCTCTAGCCAGAGCCATCTCACTCACCACATTAAAAGAGCTACTGGGATGACTCCAAAACAGATTGCTAAAATCAGAAGATCGTGAAAACTATTATGAGCGAAAGGGTGATAAGCACCCTTTTGCTTTAGCCATTTTTCATTGAAAAGTGCCTTTTGTTTCAAAACTATATTCCAATTTGCAAAACAATTTTGCCGCGCGTGCGACCGCTTTCGGAAAGTTGGAGTGCCTTTTTCACTTCCGCAAGTGGCAAAACGGTTGAAACATGCGCTGTTAATTTGCCTTCGTCAACCAATTTGCCGATCGCGGTTAATTGTTCCACGTTGGGTTTGCAGTAGACCCGCGCGGCATGGACACCAAATTCCCGCGCTGTTTCTGCGGACGGAAACTGTACTGCCGTAACTAGGAATCCACCTGGTTTCAAAGTTTGGAACGCTTTTTCAAAAGTGCCGCCGCCGACCGTATCGAAGACGACATCAACGTCTTTAACGACTTCTTCAAAGTTTTGCTTGGTGTAATCGACGAACTTATCCGCGCCTAAATCTCTGACAAATGCTTCATTGCGACCCGAAGCCATGCCGATGACAAATGCGCCTTTGGCTTTAGCAATTTGAACGGCTAGCGAACCGACTCCGCCGGAAGCAGCGGTTATCAAAATTGTCTGCCCACTGCTCAGATTCGCCAAGTCAAACATCGCTTGCCATGCAGTCAGCGCACCGAGCGGAATTGCCGCCGCATTCTCGAAATCGAGACTTTGGGGTTTGGGTGCTATTTCTCCGATTTTGGCGATCGCGTATTCGGCGTAACCGCCAGAGGTGACTATCCCGTAAACCGCATCGCCCTCCTTAAAATCTCTGATATCACTGCCAATCTTTTCGATCGTTCCAGCAATCTCCCCACCGAGAAAAATGGGAAGTTTCAGCCCTAACCTTTCGCCTGCACCGTTGCGGATCTTCCAGTCGATTAGGCAAAGCCTACGCTTCGCGAACGGATTGACCCCCGCGACACGAACTTTTACCAGCACTTCATCCGCTTTCGGCTCTGGGCGTTCGACATCGACATAATTTACAACGTCTTCATTACCGTATGCGTTAATTACGATTGCTTTCATTTTGTTCTCCAGTGTTCCGTTCAAATAGATGAAACTAACGATTTAGTGAGTTCATCACCGCTTCAGGATAGCTATTTCCGGCAGCAGCACCGATCGGGACAACTGCTTCAATCTGTTGAAGTTCGGCAGCAGTTAACACAATGTCTAAGGCTCCCACATTTTCATGCAGTCGTACTTGACGTTTCATGCCAGGAATGGGGATGATGTCTTCACCTTTTGCCAACAGCCAAGCGAGGGCAAGTTGGGCAGGCGTACACTGCTTTTGGGTCGCAATTTCCCCGATTTTTTCGACCAGTTTTAAATTGCGATAAAAATTCTCGCCTTGAAAGCGGGGACTGTGCCGCCGCCAATCGTCTGGTGGAAAGTTATCGGGAGATTGAAAGGCTCCCGTCAAAAATCCGCGTCCCAGGGGTGAGTAAGCAACTAAACTCGTGCCCAATTCTCGACACGCGGGCAACAGATCGGTTTCCGGCTCTCGCGTCCAGAGACTGTATTCTGTTTGCAGCATGGCGATCGGATGCACCTGAGCCGCACGTCGCAGGGTATCGGCACTCGCTTCTGAGAGTCCGGCATAGCGCACTTTGCCGTCTTGAATCAGGTCGGCGATCGCACCAACCGTATCCTCGATCGGCACATGCAGATCGACTCGTGCGGGATAGTACAGATCGATGTAGTCCACCCCCAACCGCTGCAAGCTATAAGCTAAAAAGTTTTGCACGGCAACCGGACGGCTATCTTCACCGTTAAAGCCACCTTTGTGGTCGCGCAGTGCCCCGAACTTCACGGCAATAAATACTTTATCACGGGGAATCCCTTTAATCGCTTCGCGAATCAGCAACTCGTTGTGACCCATGCCATAAAAGTCGCCTGTGTCGAGAAAGTTAATCCCGATGTCGATCGCGGCTCGAATCGTCGCGATACTTTCAGCATCATCGCTATGGCTGTCGCCATAGAAGTCGGACATGCCCATGCAGCCCAATCCCAATGCCGAGACTTGCGCGTCTGTCTTTCCCAGTTGGCGATATTTCATCATCTTACCCCTTTAAATTAATTGAGAATTGAGAATTGAGAATTGAGAATTGGGTTACAGACAGCAATTTAGGTTAATTAATGAGGTCATCTATTGATATTCATTTTGTTCGGCATTCATTTCCCGATTCAAACGCTGGAGTGCTGGCATGGCGATCAGCATCACCGCAACAGCAACCAGTACCTGAACCGCACCCGACCAATAGGGAGCGGTTGGACTCACGGCTTCATATAGCCAACCTGCCCACAGCGGCCCGATTACTTGCGCTAGTGCCATCACTGCCGCAATACTGCCCTGCACCCGCCCTTGAACATCTGCGCCCATACTTTTGGACATCGCTCCGGTGAGGCAGGTCTGGACGAGCGGTTGTCCCAAGCTATAGATCGCCATTCCGCCATACAGCAGTTGCACAGTACCTGTAATTGGGAATAGACCGATGAGAAAGAAGCCAAATCCGGCGATCGATCCACCCACAATTGCCAGATGAATTTCTTGAAAACGTCGCAGTAACAGCGGTAGGACGATAAGCTGCATTAAGACAACAGTGACCCCAAAAGATACCAATAAAGGAGAAATTTGCTCTGGAGTCCAATTGAGTCGATCGGCAACCAAGCTCGGCAAGTTAGACGAAGGCAGAATCACGATCGACCAGAACAGCAGATAACTCAGCAGTAGCAATCGGATTTGCGGAAATTGTAAGATGTCGCGGGTTTGAGTCAGTGGATTTAGTTGACTCAGCGGCAGTTCCGTCGATCGCTGCGCGTGTGGCAAACTTTCTGGCATCGAGAAGTAGCCCCAGATCACCGCAAACACGAGCAGCCCGATTAACACATACAGCGGCGCAACCGGGCTAATCCGGGAGACAAAACCACTCGTGGCTGGGCCAACAATAAACCCCGAACCAATTGCCGCCGTCAGAAAAGCAAAGTAGCGAGTGCGCTCGCTCGGTTGGGTGGTATCTGCTACATAGGAAAAAGCGGTGCCAATCCAACACTCACACACGCCTACAAGCATCCAGCCTACAAACAAGACCCACAATGCTCCACCGATCGCAAACATCGCAAAGCCGAGGATTGCGCCACACAGACTCACCAGCATCACCATTCGTCGCCCATAGCGATCGCTAATCGCTCCCAGAATGGGCGCACTGAGAAATTGTGCGAAAGAATAGCTCGAAAACAGCAGCCCGATGGTCAAGGCATTGCCACCATACTGCTCGACTAAAGCTGGCAAGATCGGGCCAATGAGTCCGATATAAAACGTGCTGAGAAATGCCGCAAACAGAATGAATGGATGCAGCCGATGCGGCGGTTGCGACGGAGCGGAGCTGCGTGCTAATCGCTTCATATTCATGTCCTACTCTCCAATGTCGGTTGTCGATCGGGTTGGCTGTGCAGAGACTTTTTAGCGTTGGCGTAGCCGCGCCGCGAGGTAATCGCGTTCACTGCGTTGCGTTTCCTTAATCTCCATTAGGCCAAACTCGATCGACAAAGGGCATGGATATTTTCTCGACAGACTTGCCTATTTCTAAGTTTGAGCAAAATCAAGGGTCGCAATCGAAAACAATTAGCTCTAACCCAAGTTGCTACCTATTATACTCACAGCGGTTAAAACCGCCGCTTGTGATGCAAAGTCCGCCTGTCTTGAAAAGGTGCTCTACTTGGGGTTTCCCCAAGACCGCACTTTTCGCTACGCGGACTAATATTTCAGTCCGCGTAGGCGGACTTCGCAACATTAGCCCCGAATTCATTCGGAGGTAATTCTTTGTCGAAAGCTCAATGGCGACAGTTCGGTGTGTTTTTTGAAGAAGCGGGAGAAGTGTCCTGCGTCCTTAAATCCCAACCGAGCAGCAATTTCCTGGACTGATTGTGACGATCGAGCCAACATGGCTTTTGCCTCGGCGATCGTCTTTTCGGCAATCCAACTATTAACCGATTTACCCGTTTTGTATTTGATAACAGTGCTGAAATAGTTGGGATGTAAATACTGTGCCTGGGCGTAGTCCTGCACTTGCAACAGGCGATCGCATTTGCCAGTCAGTAAATCGCGAAAGTGCGCTTCTAAATTGCGCTGAAATGTCAGTGTGATGTTAGAACTGGTTACAGCTTCAGTGAGTGGATCGTATGCCTTCCAAAATCGCTCTTTAATTTTGAGTAGCAACACCACCATTAAACAGCCGATCGTTTGATGCTTATAAACAGAATCCGACTGATATTCTTGCAACAACATACCGCCCAAGTTATCAAAGATTTGAAAGACTTCGCGATCGGGATAGTTCGGTGGCACAACTTCAGCAATTAGAAATGGAAATTCATCCAAAATATCATCACGAACATATTGCTTCAGGAATGATTCTGAGAAGGTGATGAGATAGCCTTTTAATGTTTCATCAACCTCAAATCCTTTTAGATGTCCTGGATTGGTAAAATAAATAATGTTGCCGCGCGTCACATAGGATCGATCGTCAATGAGGTAGCGACCTCGCCCTTCACTCAGAATTAAAACTGTGTAGAAGCGCGTCCGAAATAGTGGCGACTTAACTGGAAAGTTTGGAAATAGTTCCTCATTCCGATGAATCGTAAAGCCAACGTCTTGCTCTAGCTTACCGCCAAAGGAAGCATAAAGTTCGGACATCGAATCGTATGTTTTAATCGCATCACTCATTCGGATTGATGTGAATTTAACCGTCAGATTGTTTGTATCTAGAGCGATCGGACAAAAGTGACTTCGCTGGATAACCAGATCGCGACAATTCGATGTTTTAGAATCAAATTGTCGATCGTTGGTCTTTGACCAACGCTTTTTTGCTTAGTGGAAATGCGGAAGTAGCTTGTGCTTGACAAACTGCTCGAAGGTAGTTGAGGTGGTTGTTTCTACGGTGCGGGCTGTGGCATAAACCCCGTCGGGATCGCCCAGCGCATGGAACAGATCGCCCATTTCACGCTGAACATCGGCAGTCGCACCCATTGCGGCAAATTGCTGCTGGAGTGATTCAATACTGACTCCCTCGAATTTGACCGGATAGCCCCGCACTTGTGACAGTATTGCACATGTTTCCAGTAATGTGAGATTTTCAGGCCCCATCAAATTTCGCGTCCATTGACCTGCCCAATGTCGATCTAGTAGATATCGTGCAGCCACATCCCCGATATCATCAGTGCTAATCCACGGAAGATCGTGGTCGATTGGATAAGGAAACCGTACTATGCGATCGCAATCGATCGTTTCAACTTGCATCAGGAAATTTTCCATAAAATAGCCAGGACGTAGATGGACGACATTAGCTCCAGTTTGATTGAAGATCGATTCAACATCGCCACTAAATGAGACTGTGCCCAGGTTTGGTTTTGCACCCGCACCAATGCTAGAAATGTTCACGACGCGCGGAATGTTATTAGCACGTACAGCGTTCGCTCCTGCCTGTGCCGTTTGCAGATACCAATCTCTCATATTCGGCACATCCAGCTTCGGTGGTGTCAACCAAAACAACGCATCTGCTTGTTGCGTTACCTCTATTAATCCTTGAGCATCGTCACTGCTAATCGGGTGAACGATCGCACCTTTAGCAACGAGATCTGCTAGCTTCTCTGGATTGCGTGCTAGGAGAACCGTTTCGGCTCCAGACTGAATGACTTTTTCGGCGGTACGGCGACCAATGTTGCCCGATGCGGCTGCAATTACAATTTTCATATTTATCCTCTGTTATGAATTTGGCTTCGATGAGAAAGCAGTTGGGCTGCTGCCCATTAGTTCGAGAATCGGAGCCGGATTCCAATATTCGCGGTAGTGAATAATCTTGCCATCCTTGGTTTCTAGCCGCGCCACATAGTCTTGCTGATAAGTTTGACCCGTCGCTACAAATACAGCTTCTCCATGAAATTCAGCAAGTAGAACAGTTGGAATCGGTGTTTGATATTCACGAATATCTGTAAAGACCCAGTTTTGTAATTGTGCGGTTGCGTTCTTCATGTGGTTGTAAATCGCGGGTTTGCCTTCAAATCGAGTCGGCGCACCTAGCGCGGTAGCATAGGGAAATTCGACGACGGCATCTTCAGCTAGGAGGTCAGACCAAGCATCAACATCTGTGCCGATTAATGCCAAATGAGCTGCAAAAATTCGTTGGTTTTCGACCTGCCGGAGGCGATCGATCGAATTGTATTCCATAGCTGTTGTTAGTTAATTTGAGTTACTGTTTTTCAGGGAATAGACGGAAACTTTCTGTCACCCAGAGGATGCTGGGCAGATCTTGGTTGAGGTGCATCAAGTTGTGCGCGACCTAGCTGGAGCAGTGCTTACCGATGAGCATGTTTGGCTACCGTTTCACCATCGAGCAAGGCTTGATTAAAGCAATGGAAGTCTGTCCACTCCCATCAGTGTAGAAAGTTCTTGCATGTAATTTCTATCAGGTTCCTAATCCGATTTATCAGATTCTTACGCTCTTAGAAACCTGTTTTGGCGTACTTCCAGTGAGCCGCTTAAAATGTTGCGTTAAATGACTCTGACTAGAAAAGCCGACTTGGAAAGCGATACTCGCGATCGCTAAATCCGTAGTCTTCAACAGTACTTGCGCCCGTTTGACCCGCTGTTGAATCACATACTGATGTGGCGAATTCCCCGTAGCGCGTTTGAACAAAGTGGAAAAGTAAGTCGGGCTGATGTTAATAGATTCGGCAATTTCAGCCAGTGATAAGCTTTGGTCTAAATGAGCCTGAATATAATCGATCGTTTGTCGTAACTGGATGGCAGTTAAACCATTGTGCTGGGGCGCAATATTCGGCACAGAGCTGGAATAGTTGCGGAGCAGATGAATGACAAGTATCTGGGTTAAGGATTCCACATATAACCGACCCATGATGCCATCCGACTTGAGTTCGGATAACAGCAGCATCGCAATCTGATGGAGGCGTAGATCGGGCTTAGAGAAACAGTTGACAAGATCGATCGAATCGATTTCAGCAGCTTGAGCAACTTGCCGCACCAGTGCTGGATTCAAGTGAATGTGTAGCATTGTCTCGTCGGTATCGCTTGCCTCACCCCGCCAGTAGCTTGGTTGTCCAGCCGGAGTAAAGATGCTGTGACCCCTGTGAACGAGTGACTCATGTAGGCGACCGTCACTCTTCTGAGTCAAGTGAGCCGGATGTCCTAGCCGTAAGTTGAGCCAATGCTCCGATAAAGCCGGAACATCCATCTCACAGACGGTGGCAGAACTTGGATACTGATATTGTTGGACTAAAACGCCACTCCAGCTGAGTGATTGACTAGAGGATACTAGCGATTTATTCAAGCGTTGCTGGAGTTCGATTGCGCTCAGTAATTTGCTGGTCATCGGCTGTGGCTTATCTGACTCATTGAAGATATCTGATGACGATCTTAACGCCGATCGCTGTGAGGAATTTAAAGCGTTGGGTTATTTTATCTACAAAACATCAGGTGTAATTTTCCCAAGTAGACGCTCTGCGTTGGCTCCCGCGCTTACGCGATCTTCAAGCCAAATTTTCTAAATCGTAAGAATCTGATAGATTTTCGTAAGAATCTGCAACAAGCCAGTTACCAGAGACTTGTATACTCCAGGTAATATGTGGAAGCTCGATCTAAGTATGGCAATTATTCTAGGCACTTGCCCTCAGTAGGTGTACTGGCGACGATCGGATTATCGGTTCTGCTATCAAAACACTTATTTAAATGGCGATTTATTAGCCAACGGTGGGATGTTTAGTAGCGATAAAATTGGATCGCAATTTAATCTGATTGTGGATAGATCTGATTTTAGCAACACTCGTCAAACTTAGACTCCACTAATAATGTTATTTAGATAAAACGACCATAAATGCAAGACAGTATTCTGACAACGCTAGTTTTACCGATCGCCTTGGCAATAATTATGCTGGGGCTGGGATTATCACTCAAAAGTGATGATTTTTTGCGGATTTTTAAATATCCAAAAGCTGTAACGATCGGATTAATCGGTCAGTTGGTTATCTTACCAATTATTGCCTTAGCGATCGTCAAAGTTATTCCGATGCCACCAGCAATCGCAGTAGGGTTAATTATTCTCGCGCTGTGTCCGTGCGGCCCATCATCGAACATGATTACCTATTTAGCTGGTGGGGATGTGGCATTGGCTGTCACCCTGACGGTGTTTAGCAGTATGATTACGATCTTTACAATTCCCCTATTTGCCAGTCTGGCGGTGAATTCTTTTCTCGGCACAAATGCAATCGTCTCCTTACCGATTGGGGCAACGATGGGACAAATCTTTGTAATTACAGTGATTCCGATCGCGTTAGGGATGTATATCCAGCATCAATTCCCTAAAATTGCGCGACGGTTAGAGAAGGTTACTAATAAATTAGCGGTTGGCTTTTTAGTACTCATTATTATCCTCCTAGTTGCCAAAGAATGGAGTAAATTACCTGGTTTTATCGTGCAGGCTGGCATGGGTGTAATGTTACTAAATATCCTTGGTATGGCAGCCGGATATGCGATTAGTAAAATGCTCAATCTCAATATTGCCCAACAAATTTGTATCGCGATCGAAGTCGGGATTCAAAATGGGACGCTTGCGATCGCGATTACTGCTGGAATCTTAAAAGATGCAGAAATGGCGATTCCTGCGGCTATTTATAGCTTGTTTATGTATCTGACTGGATTTGCTGTCATTGCTTATGGCAAAAGTTTGACTAGTCATAGTCATTCGGGTGACATTCCATCTTCCGATCTCGGTTAGTCTTCTCGAACTTGGCATTGGCTTCTAGAAAGATGATTAGCTAAATCCTATGCTTAAAATACTAGATAGCAAATGGTTCTAACTATTCTCACTCTCTAAGAAAACC
>NZ_JANMZA010000024.1:0-4818 GCF_031382685.1 Chamaesiphon sp. OTE_8_metabat_110
CCGCCGAAACGATAGTTTTAGCCATGCGATCGGTTATTGCTGGTGCGTCTTGGTGGGATGCCACCGCCACCGCTGAAATTCATACGCTGTTTCAAAATAATCCCACTGACGTGGCGACTCTAGCTGTCGAACCTCTCACTAAACGCGAACGCGACATCCTCAATCTGATTGCGACTATTAAAACCGATCGCGAAATCGCCGAAATCTTGTACATTACGCCTGGTACCGTCCGCGTCCACGTCCACACGATTTTGCACAAATTAGGGGCAACCGATCGCAAACAAGCCGTCTCGATCGCGACTCACAACAAGCTCCTCGATCTCTAGTTTACTTGCACTGCTAATCCGCTAACCAACCAAATAATTCACCGACCGTTAATTTAAATGCTGCTGCGAATTCCGGAACGGGTAATAAATTATCTTTTTCTTCAAACACTGCCAGCGTGCGATCTTCAAAGTAAACGAATATCAGTTCTTCTTCTGGATCGATTAACCAGCCCATCTTAGTGCCATTGCTAAGACAATGTAGAATATTACGAATGACTTTTGTCTGGCTCTGTTCTGGCGAGAGAATCTCAATCGTCCAGTCAGGTGCGATCTCGAATACATTCGCAATTTTGCCATCATCATCGCGAGGAATGCGATCCCATGCGAACACAGTCACGTCAGGGATGGTCGAACGTCCGCCGAACGTACATCGTAATTCTGGATAGGCGCGGGCAATCCGTTCGGGCTTGAGTGCTGCCTCAATTGCGTTACACAGGTCGCGCTGGATGGTGCTATGCTTTCCTTGTGGCATGGGCTTTTGGATGATTTGCCCATCGACAAATTCACTAGCAGGCTCAGTTTCTGGCAGCTTAAGAAAAGCTGCGAGTGAGATCGGCTTAATTGGTGTTTGAACCATTGTCGGAAATGACGATCGGTCACTAATATTATAAGAATTTTATCAAGCCTAACAAGTATGCGGCGCGGTTGAACCGCGCCGCAGAAAGCTTTTTTTACTGGTAACTAGTCGTACGCATCCATTCATCCTCTAAGCTGGTAATGTTACATACATAGCGATTCGGTTGTTTTGTCTATCCCTCTGCGTTTTTATTACAACAAACCATGTTTTTGAACGACACCTTGACTTTATGGAGTGCTGCCAGCGCACCGCCACTATTGGCGACAGTAGCAGCAGAATACTCGCCGATTATTCTGTCTGGAGTCTTACTAACTCTAGTGACGATCTTTATCGCCAGTAAAATTGGATCGGAAGTAGCCAATCGACTAGATTTTCCGCCAGTGCTAGGGGAATTGGTAGCAGGTGTAGTTGTGGGCGTTTCGGCTCTACATCTGGTAATTTTTCCGGAAGGTGGCTTAGTAGCGGCGGATTCTCTGTTGATGACGGCACTGCAAGCTCTCAATCACCTGTCGCCGGAGGGGATCGAAACCGTATTCGAGTCTCAGAGCGAAGTTCTCTCTGTGCTGGCAGAACTCGGCGTAATTATCCTCCTGTTTGAAATCGGGCTGGAGTCTGACTTGCGCCAACTCAAAGCGGTCGGAATTCAAGCGGTTGTAGTTGCCTGTGTGGGAGTAGCTGTACCCTTTGCTGCTGGAACGATTGGGTTGATGCTCTTGTTTCATGTGGCGGCAATTCCCGCAATTTTTGCTGGGGCAGCATTGACGGCAACGAGTATCGGGATTACGTCAAAGGTGTTGTCGGAGCTGGGGCAGTTAAAGTCTAAGGAAGGTCAAATCATTGTCGGTGCGGCGGTAATTGATGATGTGCTGGGGATTATTGTGCTGGCTGTGGTTGCCAGTCTTGCCAAAACTGGTGAGATTGATGTTACTAATTTGATTTATTTAATCGTCAGTGCCACCGTATTTCTAATCGGTTCAATTTTGTTGGGCGGTTTTTTCAATCAAACATTTACATCGATCGTCGAGAAGCTCGAAACTCGCGGCAACATTATTATTCCCGCATTTATTTTTGCCTTTTTCATGGCATTTTTGGGCAATGCCATCCATCTAGAAGCAATTTTGGGCGCGTTTGCTGCCGGGTTGGTGTTAGATGAAAGTGATGCACGAGATGAGTTAGATAAACTGATTAAACCGATCGCCGATTTGCTCGTGCCGATCTTTTTTGTGACTGTTGGTGCAAGGGCGGACTTGGGAGTTTTGAACCCGACCGTACCGGAAAATCGTGCAGGATTATTAATTGCCGTCTTTTTAGTCGTGGTGGCAGTAATCGGTAAATTGGTGACTGGTTGGGCGGTATTTGGTATTCCTGGCATTAACCGTTGGGCGGTCGGCGTGGGGATGATTCCCCGTGGTGAAGTGGGCTTGGTATTTGCCGGGATCGGTGCGGCGAGTGGTATTTTGGATAAACCGTTACAGGTGTCGATTATTATCATGGTGATTTTGACAACTTTTGTCGCTCCACCATTTCTCCGTGTCGCCTTTGGTGAAACTGTCGAAACCGATGCTCCGGTTGAATCGACTAGCGAGTAATCCGCTTTAACTGTAAGATATGTTTGCGATCGAACAACGCACCTGACGATCGCTAACCAGCAAAAAATCATTTAATAATTAATAATCGATAATTATTAATTATTAAATATTAATTAATTAATTCAAATGACAGTTTCTCGTACTATTTGCCTGGGGTTCCTTGCCGTCATATTGACTGGCGCAATGCTGCTGATGCTGCCGCTCTCGACGACGAGCGGGCAGTGGAATGACCCGATCGTGTCATTGTTTACCTCTACCTCTGCCGTCTGCGTCACAGGGCATGTAGTCGTCGATACCGCCACTCATTTTTCCCGATTTGGACAGTTGGTAATTATGCTGCTCATCCAGATCGGCGGTTTGGGCTATATGACAGTGACAACTTTTCTACTGCTGTTGCTAGGCAGGAGATTTGGGCTAAAGGACAAAGTTGCCATTCAACAATCACTCGATCGCCGCGCGCTTCAAGGTAGTACGCAAGTTCTGCAATCAATTGTTGCCACAACGCTGCTGTTTGAGTTAACGGGAGCTTTTTTACTGCTGCTGGTATTTGTCCCCGATCTCGGTTGGGCAAAGGGGCTGTGGTTTGCCGTCTTCCATAGCGTCAGTGCTTGGAACAATGCTGGCTTTGGCTTGTTTTCCGATAATTTGGTGGGATATCGAGGTTCCCTGTTAGTCAACGCGGTAATTACCGGATTGATTATTTTTGGGGGGATTGGTTATGAGGTGATTTTGGAGTTGTATGTGATGCTGCAAGAGCGGCTGCGGCGGCAAAAAATGAAGACGGCGCGCACGTTGAATTTTCGGGTAGCTGTAAGTACAACCCTATTTTTACTAATTGGTGGTACTTTGGTGATTTGGGCGATCGAGACTAGAAATTCCCAAACATTAGGATCGCTGAGTATTTCCGAGCAGCTACTCGCCGCATGGTTTCAAGCTGTCACTGCCCGCACTGCTGGCTTTAATACAATCGACCAATCCAAACTAACGATCGCGGGGATGTTTGTGACGGTTGCGCTGATGTTCGTTGGGGGTAGTCCGGGCGGCACGGCTGGCGGGATTAAAACCAGTACCGCACGGGTGATCGCAAGCTGCACTTATGCGATTTTGCAAGGGAAAGAGTCGGTGATTCTCTATCGCCGTCAGGTGCCAAATACACTTCTGCTCAAGGCGATTGCGGTCTCTTTTGGCTCGATGGTGACAGTCCTTTGTGGGACGATTGCCATTTCAATCGCCGAGCCAAAGCTCAACTTTATCACTATCTTGTTTGAAGTAGTTTCTGCCTTCGCCACCGTCGGACTCTCGACCGGGATTACCGCAGGGCTGACATCTTTTAGTAAACTAGTGTTGATCGCGACCATGTACATCGGACGGGTCGGAATTTTGTTACTGATTTCCTCTATATTAGGCGATCCTCAACCTAGTACTGTCAGTTATCCAGAAGAATCCCTATTAGTTGGGTAAAAAAATAAGCAATTAAGCGATAAGTAAGTAGGTCGGCACAATTATTTCAACTACTAGAATCATCTGAAACCCTGATGGTGGGCAGTGCCCACCCTACAATGTATCTGAAATCTTATCTATTCACTTTCCCCTTTCCCCTTTCCCCTCAAAATTATGTCTAATTCAACAGAACGTCCTGCTTTCAGCTTTTTTCGTAACTTAAGACCCAACAAAGCTCGCCAATTTGCCGTAATTGGTTTAGGTAGATTTGGACGAGCGGTATGCGAAACGCTACACCAGTCGGGTTATGAGGTATTGGGTACAGATGTTAATGAAAGCCGAGTTGCTGATATTTTAGCTGCCGGAATTTCTGCCCACGCCGTAGTCTTAGATTCTACTAATCCGCTAGCACTTAAGGAGGCGGGCATCTTTGAGTTTGATACTGTAATTGTGGCGATCGGTAACTACTTACAAGAAAGTATTATTACCACCCTCAATCTCAAAGAAGCTGGTGTCGCTTATGTAATCGCGAAAGCTTCTTCAGATGTTCATGCTAAACTGCTTCAAAAAGTTGGAGCCGATCGAGTAGTGCTACCAGAATATGAAGCAGGTTGCAATTTAGCGCAGACACTGACTAAGCCCGGAATTTTAGATCGCTTCGATTTAGATCCCGAACATAGTATTGTCGAACTCAAAGTGCCAGAGTCTTTTTACGGCAAAACCATCCTGGAACTCAGGCTGCGGAGCGATTATGGACTCAATGTTTTAGCGATCGGTCAATCTCAAAGTTTTGATATTAACCCCAAACCTGATCGACGGCTCTGTCAAGAAGATGTGCTAGTGGTGATCGGGAATAAATCGGATCTCGACAGGTTGCCGCTGTGAG
>NZ_JANMZA010000077.1:0-7422 GCF_031382685.1 Chamaesiphon sp. OTE_8_metabat_110
TTATCGAGTTTAGTCACGCAGATTCGATCGAGTATTGCCGATCTTGATGTGCTGATCTTAACTCATGAAGTGCCCGCCGCCGCTGGTAAAAATCGGGTGACGATTATCGGTCGATCGAAGATGCCCGGTGTCGATCTTCAGGTGTTATTTGGGGTATTTGGTGGCGGTGGGCATCCCTCCGCCGCCGCAGCGAGTCTGCACGGTGTCGATGTGTCAGCAATTTTAGGGCAGCTTCTAGACGCAATTGAAATGGCCATCCCGCAGCCGCCGACGGCTAGAGATCTGATGTCAGCACCGATTCGCACGATTCGTCCCGAAACGACGATTGCTGAAGCACAACGGATTTTATTAAGATACGGGCATTCCGGGTTGCCGATCGTCGATCCGACTGATAAGTTAGTGGGCATCATTTCGCGGCGGGATCTGGATCTCGCCCGACATCATGGATTCGATCGCGCACCAGTCAAGGGTTACATGACAACCCACGTCAAAACGATCGACCCATCAACGACGCTACCGGAAATCGAGCAGTTGATGGTGACTCACGATCTCGGGAGATTGCCAGTCTTAGCCGCTGGTAAGTTGGTAGGTATCGTCACGCGTACCGATGTATTGCGTCAATTGCACCATCAGCGCAATCCAACTGCAAATCTTGCCGCTCAAATAACAGTTGTTGATGCGAGCGCCCCAACTCCGAGTATCACTCCGCCGCGCGATCTCCAGCAGTTGCAGGTAAGGCTCGCGCCCAAATTGTGGGAATTGCTGATGCTCGCCGCCCGTTTAGCGCAGCAGTCGGGCTGGCATCTGTATCTCGTCGGCGGTGCCGTGCGCGATTTATTATTGGCACCAGCGACGGGTAATTTAGTCATTACCGATATCGATCTGGTAGTAGATGGGTGCGATCGATCGGCAGATGTCGGGGCTGGTGTTCAATTGGCTACTGCCCTTCAAGAAGTCTACCCAGACACGCGTCTGGATATCCACGGCGCGTTCCAGACGGCGGCGTTACTCTGGCATCGAGATCCTGAATTTGACTCGTTAGGCATCGATATCGCCACTGCTCGAACCGAATTTTATCCCTATCCTGCCGCTAATCCCGAGGTAGAAGCCAGCTCGATTCGGCAAGATTTGTATCGGCGCGATTTTACAATTAATGCAATGGCATTGCGGCTGACAGCGGCGACAACGCCGCCGTTATTAGATTTTTTTGGTGGGGTGGACGATTTAAATACTCGGCAAGTGCGAGTTCTACATGCCAATAGTTTTATCGAAGATCCGACGCGAATTTATCGCGGTGTCAGATTTGCCGTGCGATTGGGCTTTCGACTCGAAGCGCGGACGATCGAGTATATTCGGTATGCGATCGAGAGTGGTGTCTACGATCGCACGGCGCAAGCTAATCCGAAGACACCCGCGCTACAAACCCGACTGAAAACTGAATTAAAATACCTGCTCCAAGCAAGTTATTGGCAGCCAGCATTAGAGTTGTTAGGCGAGTTGGATGCGTTGCAATGTATCCATCCGACGCTGAAATTAGATCGTGAGTTATTGCAGCAATTAAAGTTACTTGCGCGATGCTTGCAAAGATTCGATCGATCTCACACGATCGTTCATTGGCAACTGCGACTAGAGTTAATTATTGCTACGTTGACACCAGCATATCGCCAGCAAGTAGCCGCGAATTTACAATTATCTGAAGATAGTATCGATCGGTTGCAGCATTTAGAGCGATCGCAAACCAAAATCAGTTCGTCATTACCAACCTTACAGCGAGTTAGCGAAGTAGTTCAACTGCTGCAACCATACGATCTCCAGACTTTGATTTTAGTCGCAGTGCGCTGTCGGAATACCGCGATCGTCAGAGATCGAATTTGGAAATATTTAACAGTCTGGAGCAATATTCAACCGATTTTAAATGGTAAAGATCTCCATAAATTAGGGTATAAACCAGGGCCGCAATATCGACAGATCTTAGATAGCTTATTAATGGCGACTCTAGATGGTGAAGTCACAGATCGATCGAGCGCCGAACAATTTTTGCAGCGACATTGGCACTGTTAATTTACACAAAATGAGAGGAAACTATCTAGTCAGATCGTTTCCTCGGATAGCATGTGAGACGTTGTTAATTTAAGGTATGATTTGCTCTTCAGTCCAATTCAGCAACGCCGCATGTGGTAAAGACTGACTTTTTCGATCGAGTGCAATTCACCAGATCTAGTCAAATGCCTATAGCTGTAAGATCTATTTTGTTATTACTAACATTTTAGTCATCATCACGATCGCGTCTATATTTTGAATGTCCTCGACCATGCTTATAGTACTTTCCATAACGACCGCGTGATTCTGCCCATCTTGAATTATCGCGATAATTTTCTGATTCCGAGCGGCGATATTTTTCGACAACGATGACATTTTGTGGACGAGGTGCTGATTCTACAAAGATGACTCGTTGGGGCTGCGGATACGGCTGCGAACCGATGCCGATATTGATATTGACTTGTGCGTGGAGATTTGCGGCTGGCTGAGCGAGGGAAATATTATCGATCGGAGTAAAAGCGTTAGCAGTTAGGGCGTTGGCGAAGCCTTGCCCCTGGCAAATCGAGAGTGCAGCAACTAAGCCGATCGCCAATGAATTAAGTTGTAACATGTATTAGTCGTTAGGTTTTGAAAATTAGTCATTTTAAGTATCGATCGGTAGATGCTGTTTGACCTAATTATATCTGTTCGGTGTGATTTTTGATAACGATAATTTGGCTCAATGCTAAATTAATCGCCACCCGCCCAAGCTTTAAAAAGTTGGTGTTGTCGCTTGTCAGGCTGTTCGATCGATCGCAATTGATATTGTTGAGGTTGTGGTGTGGCTAAAACGATCGAGACACTCATTAAGCGATCGGCATGAAAGAAACTTACGCTAATTTCTTGTCCGGGTTGATAAGATTTTAGGCGATCGTTAAGCTTATCGGCAGTAATCTTATAACCATCGATCGCCAGTAATTCATCGCCCGGATCGATACCTGCTAATTGGGCGGGTGAATGCGCTGCTACTGACTTAATTGCTTCTTTGCCATGCTCGGTTTTCACATTGATGCCTAAATATGGCATACTAGCTTCGACAGGTTGTAACTCAATTCCGAAGGGAGCTAAGTATTCATTAAAAGGTAACTCTTCGATGCCATGAATGTAGCGATCGTAGAATTCAGTTAGGTCGCGATCGGCGATCGATTCGATAATTTGTTTGAGTTGAATTTCGGTAAATCCAATCTCAGCTTTCCCGAACTGCTCCCACATCGTCACCAACACATCGTCGAACGATTTGGCACCTTGAGTCCGATCGCGAATTAATAAGTCTAACAGTAATGTCACCATTTCTCCTTTGAGATAATAGGACATCTGGGAATTAGAACTATTAGCATCGGGGCGATATAATTTGATCCACGCATCGAAACTCGACTCGCTCAATGGCTGTACCAATCGCCCCGGCGTTGTCAAAAAGCGGGTGATTTCCTTACTCAGTTCGGCTAAAAATTCTCGATCGTCATAAACTCCCGCGCGTCGAGGAATTACTAAATCGTAATAACTAGTCGTTCCCTCGCTAAACCACAGTGAAGGCGTATAGTTTTCGCGATCGTAATCAAATTTTTCGAGCGCCGCCGGACGAATCCGTTTGACATTCCACAGATGGAAAAATTCATGGGCAACTAGTTGCATAAACCGATTATGTTTTTCGGCACCTTGAAAATTGAAGCGAGGATATAAGAGCGAACAACAGTTCTTGTGTTCTAAACCTCCACCACTTGCTGGTGATAAATGCAATAAGAATATATACTTCTCGTAGGGCAATCCACCGAAGATGTTTGCCTCGACTTCGACAATCTTTTTGATGTCCTCGATCGCGCTGTGCGGTGCTAAATTACCTTCGCCCCAAACAACTAGTTGGTGAGGTATATCTAATACGGTAAAGTCATAAATCCGCTGTGTACCGATCTCAAATGGACTATCGACTAAAGTATCAAAATCGTCAGCTAAGAAGGTCTGATGACCGATTTGGGGTAATGGCGTAGTTACTTGCCAATCGGGATTCGGTGGGATAATTCGTAGCTCGATCGGACAGTTTTCAAATTCCGGTACATAAAAACATAATGCTGCTGGATTAAAGTAGCCGTGAGTTGCATCGAGATGATTGGTTCTGACGGTTAATTCATTGGCAAACACTTGATAACTAATCGAAATTTTGCTGCTATCATTTGTCTGAATTTGCCAATGATTTTTAGCGACTTTCCGAACACCCAATTTTCGACCTGTAGCTGAAACTGCGACAAGGTTTTGGATTTGCTTGGCATATTCGCGCACCAAATAAGAACCAGGCGTCCACACGGGCATTTTGATATCGAGGATTTCTCCATCCCAATGGCTGACGATTAATGTCACCTCAAACAGATGAGTTTGCGGCTGGGACATCGCTATTCTATAAGCTAATTTTGGCGCGTAAGCTTGAGAGTCAATAGTAGTAGCAATAGTAGTTTGAATCATTGGCTGGGGATAGACGATCGTCACTGCTATGTGAGTTTGGGCGTAACCTGGAGAAATATCTAAAAAGATCGACTCACTAATTGGTTCTTAATTCTTGGGCGGCTAAATAGATCTGACTCCATTCACCCATGACTTGATTAGTTTTGATTTTGAGTGATTTAGCGATCGCTTCTACTGAAGTTCCCGCTTTTAAACCGAGCATAATTTCTCGTTGTTTGGTTTCGAGACTACTACAAAACTGTTCCCATTGATGGGGCGTCAAGCCTAAGTTATGTTCTTGGAGCGAGATATGCAGCCATTGGGAAACTAACTCTGATTCAGCTTTAATTGCAAACACTTTGAGCGTGTGATAATTAATTTTTTCCCGCAGTCGATAAACTTGCTTGATATCCATTTTCAGGGCAATTGAGATCGCTTCAGGCGTCTTACCTTGGAGATATAGCTCCAACCATTTACCAGCTTCGGGGCTGACATTTTCGCACAGATACGCGTGCAATGTCGATTTAACTCGATCGCGAGCGACTTGAGTTTCTTCCCACTCTTGTTGTTGGTGATAATCATCTTGAGCTTGTTTATCTAGCAAGCTAAAAGTAGTATCGCTATCGCCAACGATTTCATCAGAAACTAGTTTGACTAGATCGTTTTGGGGGACATTGGTGACGCCACCTTTTTGCGATCGCCGTAGATAATTCACAAAGCGATGGGCGAGTAAGGGCTGATTGCGAATCGGGCGCAGGCAATATTCTTCAATACTGGCAAATAGTAAGGTATCGCGCAGCCGAGGATTTTTGGTACATTGCCCGATCCACGCAATTTGCTGCTGGATGTATTTATCACCTTGCAGTAGCTCTTGGATGACTTCTTGCAAGACATCGACGACTTGTCGTTGACGATCGTTGCTGAGCGTCAGCCATGCCCGAATCTTATCGCGTAATACCGCCAACCCCCCCAATCGCTGCATCAGATTCTTATAAGCGCGTTCTGGTGGCAATCCGAGGTAGCGTTGGAGCAAAATCCGCAGCCGATAATCCATGGCGCGATCGGCAATTTTGAGATGTTCGGCATCGAGAGTTTCGAGGCGTTCGCGATTCTCGCCGAGCAGCCAGTTGAGGATGCTGGCTTGAGTGGTGGCGTTTTGCCCGTTACATTCTGTAGCGATGCGGGTTTCCCACTGAGTGGCGATCTTATCTATGATTACGTTCGTCATCGGGCGATTGCTCCTGTCCCCTCGGTGTAAATTAAGGTGGCGATCGAATTAGCTTCGATTCACAATATAACTGATGGTCTATGACTAACGGTGCGGCTGAATGACGCAATCGCGGATCTACGCGTCAGATCCTACTTGGGACGTTAAATCAAAATTATGTCGGGGGTTTTATTACCGAGTCAGTTTGGCGATCTTTAGTTCCAATTTTAGCTAAAGTTGCTAATAGTAAATATACTTCGATCGCAATTATTTAGTCGATCGTACCTGACTATTTTTATTGTCATAGTCTAACCCGATCGATTTTGCGCGTCAAAGTAACTAAAAAGTCGCAAGACAACTTGCGATAAGCCATCCTACGACCTAAGAGGCTGTTTGAAAAGTCTGACCTGTTAAGCGCAGACCCTAGAAATCCCCCCTAGCCCCCCTTTCCAAGGGGGACTTTAATTCCCCCCTTGGAAAGGGGGATTTAGCGGATGCGCTCCGGTCGGGTTCCCCGACCATGGAAGCGCACCAAGCGGGGGGATTTACCTATTGCAAGCGAAGCAATTAGACTTTTCAAACATCCTCTAAGAGTCGGACATGCGCGGGCTAAAAAGAAATAATCAAATAGCCAGCCTGAAATTTTGCCCCAGTGACACTCGCACCTTTGAGGGGCGGCGGTAACAGGATATTACGGCGCTGATCGCCAGCCTCGATCGTCACCTCTGGCCCCGATTGCGTCAGCTTGACTTGGGTTTTATCAAATCCGGGCAAATACAGGCGTACCTCGCGCTTGAGGATGTCGATCGCGATCGGTTTAGGTACAGATAGAACTTGACTAAAATCTGGCATGGCATCGATTAACGATTGCCAATCGGTACCAATGCGCGTGGGGAGTGCTGTGACAACTAAGGGGTCGAATTCAGTGCCAAGATTATCTACTACGGCATCGCGATTGAGAATTAGTCCGCCGATACTCAGCCCCGATTGTTGGGCACTACCCCACAAATATTTAGCTGTCGCGACAGCGGCAGGATCGTCTGTCGTCACCAAATAACCCACCACGCGCTGGGGATTACCGATTGCCGCTTGACTCTGCGTAAAAAAGTTATTTGCCTCCTGCATCGGCTGTGACATGACGCTCTCACCCGTCCAGGCAAGAGTCAACACCGCTGCCAGTGCTGGCTGCATAATCGGCGCAACAGTCCGCCACAGGTCGGATTCTTCGACGACAGCGACAAAGCGGCGCAGGTACCAACTGAGACTATCGCCCATTCCCGCCATCCGTAGGGTTGTCAGATCGCCAGTGCCATCGTAGACGATCGTGTCATACTTCCCACTCGCATCATACTGGCGCAGGGCATTGAGGGCGATCGCGCTATCCATCCCCGGAATAATTGCGAGTTCTTGTCCGTAAACATTGCGTAAAATCGGCGATCGCAAGTATCGCGCTTCAATTTGCTTGACATCCTCCCAACCCCGCTCGATGGCGACAGTTGCCGAAATTAAGACTACTTCTAAATTTGCACCGATGGATTGGGGTTTATCAGTCAAGGGGACACCCAGCAAGATCCCCGTCGCAGGCGTAGGATCTTGACTGACAAATAATACCCGCCGACCGAGGCTTGCTTGTTGTTTGGCAGCGGCGATCGCGACCGTAGTCCGACCGGAACCGCCTTTACCAAGGAAGGTGAGAATTTGGG
>NZ_JANMZA010000423.1:0-1794 GCF_031382685.1 Chamaesiphon sp. OTE_8_metabat_110
CGATCGAAACAATAATGGAGGCTCTATTTGCGAGATCGATTCAAGCTGCTGCTAAAATCGACTGCTTTATCATAATTAAGCCAAGATGTGTTATTGACTATTCCACATTGTCCACCCGATCGCGATAAACTAGAATATTGCTCTCTTGTTGTTCAGAATTTTATGTCGCTGCCGATCGTTGCTATTATAGGTCGTCCCAATGTGGGTAAATCCACACTCGTCAATCGTTTGGCGGGAGCGCGGGAATCGATCGTGCATGATGAGCCAGGAGTTACCCGCGATCGTACATATCGACGGGCATTTTGGCAAGATCGTGAGTTTGTGGTTGTAGACACCGGAGGGCTGGTGTTTGATGATGAGACTGAATTTTTACCCTTGATTCGCGAACAGGCGATGATGGCTCTGTCTCAAGCGAGTACGGCAATCTTTGTCGTCGATGGACAGCAGGGCATCACAGGTGGAGATTTGGAAATTGCGACTTGGCTGCGCCTCCAAAAGATTCCGATCTTTGTCGCTGTCAATAAGTGCGAATCGGAAACAGTTGGGGCGATGCAGGCTGCCGATTTTTGGGAATTGGGATTGGGCGAACCTTATGCCGTCTCCAGCATTCACGGGAGCGGTACGGGGGAATTACTCGATGAATTAATTCTGACTTTACCAGTGATGGATGAAGTGGAAGAGCCAGAAGTGCGGATTGCGATCATCGGACGTCCGAATGTCGGTAAATCCAGTCTGCTGAATTCTTTCCTCGGTGAAAATCGCTCGATCGTCAGTCCGATTTCGGGGACTACCCGCGATGCGATCGATACTGTGATTACCCGCAATGGTAGTAATTATCGATTGATCGATACCGCCGGAATTCGCCGCAAGAAAAACGTCGATTACGGGCCAGAATTTTTTGGCATCAATCGGGCATTTAAAGCGATCGATCGTTGTGATGTCGTGCTATTGGTCTTAAATGCGATCGATGGCGTCACCGAGCAGGATCAAAAACTCGCCGGACGGATTGCCGAAGAAGGACGCGCGTGTGTAATTGTCGTCAATAAATGGGATGCAGTCGAAAAGGACTCCTATACTATTTATGATTATCAATCACAATTAAACAACCGCCTCGCTTTTACCGAATGGGCTGAAAGTATCTTCGTGAGCGCTCTCACGGGACAACGCGTAGATAAAATCCTCGAAATAGTCGATCGAGCCGTCGAACAACACCGTCGTCGTGTCAGTACCGCCACGATCAACCAAGTACTCGAAGAATCTACTTCTTGGCACAATCCCCTGGTGACTCGCCAAGGTAAACAAGGTAAAATCTACTACGGTACTCAAGTCAGCGCCCAACCACCGACGATCGCGTTATTTGTCAACGATCCTTCCCGATTTAATGATAACTACCGTCGTTATATCGAGAACCAATTTCGGACGCAACTCGGCTTCGCCGGAACTCCGCTCCGCCTCCTCTGGCGTGGTAAGAAGCAACGTGAAGGCGAGAAGATTGTCAACCGCGCAACTAGAGTCAAGGCGGCTAAGTAGGGAATAGGAGATACATTCGGTATTGATGTTACCCCACCCCAGCCCTCCCCTTATAAAGCGGCTCGCTCCGGTCGGGTTCCCCGACCATGGAAGCGAGACAAGACAGGGGAGGGAGCCGGAAAGCCTACCGTGTACACACTAGTTATTTGAGTCGATGCGTAGTCTTTTACCCCACCCCAGCCCTCCCCTTATAAAGGGGAGGGAGCCGGAAAGCCCCCCTTTATAAGCTACCGTGTATAGAATCCATTTGAGATCTTTTAGGCG
>NZ_JANMZA010000424.1:0-2576 GCF_031382685.1 Chamaesiphon sp. OTE_8_metabat_110
CGCCTAAAACATGCTGATTGTAGGTTCAGGGATATAAATGCCCACATTTTTAGTCTGGTCACGCCACTACAAAATAGCTACTTAAATTTTGCTCAAATAGTTTGGGTAGTAAAATATATTACGGTTACGGAATTATTTTCAAAAGACACGATAGCATCAGCAACTTTAGTAAAGTTGAAACTGGTCGTGCCAAACATTTATAAAACAAAAACTTAAAGAAAAACTCTTTACAAATGAACAAACACATATTATTTATTCAAGGCGCAGGTGATGTTGGTTATGAAGGAGATTTAAAATTAGTTACTTCTTTACGAAAAGCTTTGGGAACTGATTACAAAGTACATTATCCTGAGATGCTCACCGATAAAATACCGTTTTTTGGAGCGGGATGGCCAAAGCAAATAGGCGAAGAGATTTCTTCTATTAAAGGTGCCGTGATTTTGGCAGGTCATTCTCTTGGAGCTTCCATGTTGTTAAAATATCTTTCTGAACATAAAACTACAAAAAATATTACAGGAATTTTTCTGATTGCACCCCCATTTTGGAGCGGCAACCAAGATTGGGTACAACCTCTAAAACTGCAAGAAAATTTTTATGATAAACTGCCGAAAGATATCCCAACTTTTTTCTATCAATCCAAGGATGATGATGTAGTTCCATTTAATCATTTCACATTATATAAGAAAAATATTCCCTGGGCAATTTTTTGTGAAATGACTCATGGAGGCCACCAACTCAATAATGATTTAACCCAAGTAGCCAACGATATCAAATCATTATAAAAATTAAAGATTGTACAATAAAAAAGAAAGGTAGGAGTATTGACATTGAAATATTATTCACTTCTTGTAGCGACTTTTTGGCAGTTTTACAGATAGATTTGGCAGTCAATGGATGGTGAATGTTGCAGGAAAGCAAAATTAAAAATTAGAAATGTCCAGAAGTGAATTTTATAGCAATTTGAAATTTAATAAAGACTAAAACAATGATAAAAAACAAATTACTGAGAATGGACAATATCGGCATCGTTGTAGAATCACTCGATCGCGCTATTTCGTTTTTCTCAGAGATAGGCTTGAAGCTTGAAGGGCGAGGGACAGTAGAAGGAGAATGGGCTGGTCGTGTTACTGGACTTGGTTCTCAGTGTGTAGAGATTGCTATGATGGTTACTCCAGATGGCCACAGTCGTCTTGAGATTTCGAGATTTCTCACCCCGCCTACTATTTCAGATCACCGGACTGCGCCTGTGAACGCCCTTGGTTATCTACGTGTGATGTTCACCGTTGAAGATATTGACGAAATGGTATCTAGACTAACCAAGCATGGTGCTCAACTCGTTGGAGAAGTGGTTCAGTATGAGAACTCGTATCGACTATGCTACATTCGAGGAACCGAAGGACTTCTTGTTGGACTGGCAGAAGAAATTGGTAACAAATAAGCTTAGTGTAAATTCAGGGTACCCTTAGATCTACGCTTTTAATAGTCTTTATCTATTGGTGCAAAATGTGAGTCTACCAGTTAAGCCCATTCGTGACACTAAAAAACATTTATGCCGATCGAAGATTCCTTAATTGACTAGTGCCCAAAATAGGCTTTGAGGTCGGTTAAGGCAAATTCTGTGGAGATACATCCGATATAATTATCGGGTCGCAGTAGCACCTGAAAAGGTTGATTTGTGCCGAAAGTTTCTACGACATGCGGGTCGAGTGGCATGATGTTGAAGTCGATTAAATCTCCGTATTCATGTTCGAGTTCTGGTTGTAAATCTTGATGACCATGTTTGTCGTCATAAAAAACAATTAGGTGAAATTTAGGAGCACGGAGTTTGTCGTAAACATTGGCACCGTCAACCAGAAAATACGGCATTCGGTCTCCGGCTTTGACCTTAAAGTCTTTATCGCCTGGGTGCTTGCTCAAAGAACTATCGCGGTAATTGAGTCCAATTTGAGAAACCGTTGGGAACAGGAATTCTTTTCCCAAGCTAGACTGCATCACAACACCAGCGAGGCTCGGTAAAATTTTGGTGCGAAAAAACCGGAGATACCACCTATCGCCTGCTAAGATTTCAAAAGCTCGATCGGTTGTCTGCAACAGGCGTTTTGCATTCGCCAGCCGTTCTTCGTTATAACTTTCGAGTAGCGCATCTCCAGCAGCACCTTTCAACACCACCGCGATTTTCCAAGCCAAATTATAAGCGTCCTGGATGCCCGTATTCATCCCCTGACCGCCCGCAGGTGTATGAACGTGGGCGGCATCCCCCGCCAGAAAACATCGATCGACTGAGAATTTCTCGGCGTGACGAGTATGCACTTTGTAAGTCGAAAACCAGCGCACAGTCGTAATTGTCAGGGGTTTCTGTACTAGCTGCTTCACCTTCTGTTCGACTTCATCAAAAGTCACATCGCGTTGGCGTTCGCGTAGCGTCTGCCTTCGCAGAAGCCTCTGCTCGGCGGAATCGATTTGCAGATCGTATTCAGGTAGATTGCCGACTAGTCGCCAGTGTTGTTTGCCCTGCATGGGAAACATCAGCACAAACGCATCCTGTCCCAAAACGGGGTACAAGGTCGATGAATCTG
>NZ_JANMZA010000088.1:0-2112 GCF_031382685.1 Chamaesiphon sp. OTE_8_metabat_110
CCCGCAAATTGACCGAATGCCATCCCCAATTCCTTGGTAGATAGTAAGGTGGGATTAGCAACTGGTGGTAAATTATCGGCAGCCTCGCGTCCTAATTGTGCCTTGATTCGCGATCGTCTAACTTGATAGGTGAGATAGTGAGAAAGATTTGTTTCTTGCTGTTGGCGGAGATTTTTTTGAACTCGTTTAATCGTCTCGACATTCTCGGCGGTGCGTTCGTCAGAAACCAGCGAGTGTGAGTAAAGATAAGGGTAACGAGTAATTAATGTCCCCAGCGGCTGCTCGGCAATAGTGTTTTTTTTGCCAGAAGTATCGCCATTGAGGACGACATTCAAGCGTTTGAGCTTGATATAGTCATCGCTTTGCAAATACAAATGCAGCAGTTGGCGCAGTCGCCGCACTACTCGCGAATAAGTCATCCGCACATCATGCAGATGTGAGAGCATATTCACCAAATCGGCAACTGATGAGTGCCCAGATAGTTGCATTTGCCAATGATTGACGAGAATATAACAACAACGGTTGATGATAAGTGGAAAGTTTTGCTCGGCAGTTTTGTCAAAAGCGAGTGTTTCGATCGTCGTCCAGATTCTGCTGTCTGTATAGTTAACACCTTCAATAAATAGACTTTGAAATCTCGCTAAAACCCGATCGGGTGCTTCAGTTCTAACGACATGTAAAAAATGCTCGTAAACAATCTGTTCGACACCGCTACCAAGTTTTTTTCCAACTGCAAACATATTGAATATCCATGACTATTTCTAGTAAATAATTACAGCAAGTTGCTCTAGTACAGAGGCTGCATCGATAAGTAGCATCTGTCCTATAGAATCGAAGTAAGGCTTGCTGGGAGAGGATAAGGTGTATCGATTGGTAACATGGGATTAAAACTTGGGATTAAACGGGGGTTTGATGATTGCTTACCCCAAATCGTACCCGGATATTCCGCTTGGTGGTGTGAGATCGATCGCTCTTAAGGTACCCACATTCAGATCTATTACTATCAGCTTTGCTAAAATTACGCTTTATGTCGGTACCGATCGATGCTAATTTGACCTAATGACGAAGAAAACGTGCGTGAAATGGCTCAAGTGGAATTAAATACCCTCCAACTCGGTAATAACGGTCATCCCCTGATTATGCTTCATGGCTGGGGTCAAAATCTCCAATCCTTACAGCCGATGGGTGAGTTGCTAGCAACTCACGCAAACATTCATCTGATCGATCTACCTGGCTTTGGTAAATCCCCACCACCGCCAGAAGACTGGGATACAGCTCAGTATGCCGATCGGATTTGTCAGTATTTAGACGAGCTAGGCATCGAACGAGCCGATTTGGTGGCGCATTCTGTTGGGGGCAGAATTTCAATTCGTCTGGCGCATAAATATCCAGAGCGGGTACGATCGATGACATTAATCAATGCGGCTGGATTGAAGCGCCAGCGCACCTTCGGGCAGTCCCTCCGCAGTCAATGGATCGCCAATATGCGGAATACCCTCAAACTCTCACCACTCTATCGTGACGAACTCCTCACTTGGCACAGTCAAAAATACGGTTCGCGCGACTACTTAAACGCTGGCGCACTCAAAGGTACCTTTATCAAAGTCGTTAACGAAGATCTCACGGAACTTGCCAAACAGATTCCGGCTCCAGTGTTACTATTGTGGGGCGAAAAAGATACAGAGACTCCAGTGGAAATGGGACACCGCTATCACAGTCTCTTTCCCAATTCTGAATTAATTACGATTCCCAACCGCGATCACTTCATGTTTCAAGCAGAAGGTTCTCATCTTTGCTCTTATTATGTAGAGAAATTTCTCGCACAGTTAGCTAGTTAAAGGTGCAAAATCCCCATTGTTGCGATCGTGTTAATGGTTTTACTTAACTCTAAATATTAGGACTTCGGCGGAGATCTTTACCCCCCCAACCCCCCCATATAAAGGGGGGGCTTTACTACCACCCCGTTATAATGGGAGGGCTGGGGTGGGGTAAAGGACTACGCCGAATTCAAATATGGGTTGGGCGGGTTTGAATGAAACTTTTAGTACTAACAGCATCCCTAGCATCAACCCGCCCATACAGATCCTTGCTCTTACGATACTTCCCCATGCT